>JAOZQV010000061.1:7267-12953 GCA_029932035.1 Deltaproteobacteria bacterium
GGCATCTCCTCCTTAAGAGTTCTTTTGCCTCTGGATTGAACAAAGATACCTTTATCCTCTAACTCGCGGTGTATTGCACGTCCCTTTGCTTTTTTTACGGCCTTGGTTCGACTCAGAAGGCGGCCGGCCCCATGGCAACATGACCCAAAGCTGTGCTCCATTGCCCCTTCGGCCCCCGCTAAGATGTAGGAGTTGGTGCCCATGTCTCCGGGGATCAAGACGGGTTGGCCAACCGTGCGATAGACTTCGGGAAGCAGGGCGTGATCGGGTGGCAGGGCCCTGGTAGCGCCCTTTCGATGAACACAGAGCATGACCTGCTTTCCGTCTATGATGTGTTGCTCTTTCTTGGCGATATTATGACACACATCATAAAGGAGTTTCATCCCTAACTCCTCCGGTCTTATTGCAAGTGTCTTCAAGAGGGTCTCTATGGTCAAGTGCATCAAGATTTGGCGGTTTGCCCAGGCGTAATTGGCAGCGCAAGCCATCCCAGCGAGGTAGCGCCGGGCCAGGTCTGATTCCAAAGGAGCGCAGGCTAACTGCCTGTCAGGAATGAGAAACGTTTTTTCCCCATGAGCGTCAGATTTGATCATCATCTTTAAAAAATCATCGCATATTTGATGGCCAAAACCCCGGGAGCCTGAGTGGATGAAAATAGTGACCTGGCCTTCAAACAGGTTAAAATGGGAGGCTTTTTCCTTGTCATAAATCTGGTCGACAACCTGGATTTCGAGGAAGTGATTTCCTGATCCAAGGGTTCCTAACTGGTTCTGCCCCCTTTTGATTGCCCGTTCGCTAAGAACTGATGGATCGGCCCCCTCCATGGCGCCACGATCTTCTGTTCTTTCCAAATCAGTGGCAGTGCCAAAACCCATTTTGACGGCCCAGGCGGCCCCCTTAACGGCTACTTCGGCTTCTTTTGATTTAGACAGATGAACAGTCCCGGTTGACCCTACCCCGCTTGGGATGTTCTTGAACAGGGCCGAAACCATCTCTTTAATGAGGGGCCTGATTTCATCGGCCCGGAGCACGGTCGTCATAAGTCTGCATCCGCAGTTAATATCGTAACCAACCCCTCCGGGAGAGACGATACCTTGATCGAGATCAAAGGCTGCAACGCCACCTATTGGAAAACCATAGCCCCAGTGAATATCAGGCATGGCCAATGAATGCCCAACGATGCCCGGCAATGTTGCGACGTTTACGACCTGGGTGAGACCCTGATCTTCCTGGATAGATTTCATTAGAGCTCTATCTGCAAAAATAAGTCCCGGTACACGCATAGCGCCGGTCTGGGGGATTAACCATCTGTAATTATCCATTTTTTCTACTTTTATTTTCATGACAAGGTCCTCAATACCTTAAATCGGCAAAGTGCCTAAAGTGACTAAAGTTGGTGTTTTGTCATTCGATGTTGGACGTTCATCTTTATCTATAAGTCAAAAATTATCGTTGCCTTCCAGCGACCGTTTTCGCAGACAACCTCGATTCTATGATATGTTACTGCCTTGATTTCGGCTAATACTTCATGCTGTTTTGGGTTAAAGGGGACTGTTTGCAGGATCGAATTAATACGGGATTGAGTGATGGAACTAATTTCAACGCAGGTTACAACCTTGCTTTCACCTTGGAAAAGATAAAGGATTTCTCCCAACCAGCGTACCATAAGATCGGCGTAGTCTTCCCCGCTGACCGAAAGTTGAAGTGAGCTGGTTTTTCCGGCCGGCCGGCCTTCGATCATTATCTGCATCATCGAATGAGCGGCCTTCTCAAATAGATCTCTCAGATCTAAGCCGGTCACCATGATGCCCAAATCAGCTGTATGATCCAGAAAAGTGAAGGCTGCGCTATGTAAATCCATAAAGAAACATTAGTTTTAAAGGACTGAATTGTCAAAACATTGTTCAGGAGGAAAAGAAACCATGAAGTGTGCCTTTTGTGGGAACAAGCTTATAATTAACAAGAAAGTGATGAAAAATGATGAATGCCCTCACTGCTCGAGAGATCTCAGATGCTGCAGGCAGTGCAAGTTCTACGACCTTCATGCCTATAATGATTGCAAAGAGGTCATGGCAGAGAGGGTTGTGGATAAGGAGCGCTCCAATTTCTGTGAATATTTTGTCATGCGAGGTTCATCGCTGGGAAAAGTGAGCAAGGAACAGGACGCGAAAAAGGCGCTTGAGGCCCTCTTCAAGAAATAATCATACCCACGGAAATCCTTCCTTTCTCTACTAATGGGCGATGGCTTTTTTCACACAATTGATCGCAGCATCCATATTGGAATTGCGCCTGTTAAAAAACACAACAAAGTAATATGGCCCCTGGGGATATCCCCCTATATATCCAACTTTAGTCCTGATTCCCTTGAGCGAACCGGTCTTGTAAAGCACGTTGTCTTTTCTCCTGAGGAGATGTCTGTAAGACCTGAACTCTTTCAGTATGGTCAACATTTCAAGAGCGGAAATACGGTTTTGCCTCGAGATCCCTGATCCCTCAACAATTTTGATGTTTTGTAACAGGAGTTCGTTCTTTGCGTATTCAGTGACAGCTCTTACACCCTTGGCCAAAGTCCCCGGTGGTCCGCAAACTGAGGCGCCCAAGGCAATAAAGATCTGATTGGCCATGAAATTACTTGATGATGCCAGCATTTTCTGAACAACTGATTCTAATGTAAAGATGGATTCGTAGGTATAAATCAACGTGTCGTCGGGCCTAACAGGACCAAACCGGATATTGTCCTGGCTTTTCACCCCCCTTTTTCTTAGAAAGTGCAAGAGCAGTTCTCCTGTATAGAGGGCCGCATCTCGAGAATTATCTATAAAGGTGTACCGCCCTCTATTAAGTCCCAGGGATCGAATTCGGTCCCTGGCAAAGGGGATCATAGGCGTTTGTCTCTCCGAGGATATGATTCTCCCTTTTCTGTCACTCCGGAAAACTACCGTATTGAAATTTGCGCAGAGTGCCCCAACAGGCGCATCGTAGGGGTTGGTTGAATTCCCGCACCCAGGAATTCTGATGTGGGAGGAAAAATAGGTATTATCCAATATGAGGTCTTGAAAGCGCAGAATTTTTGTTGATAGATAATCTGCCAAGTTCTGCAAAATCTCAGAGGTCAGAAGGGGATCGCCATAACCCTTTACCTTGAGGTTTTGAAAGGTATCAGTATAAAACTCCGTCCGGAATCTGTAAGACGGGCCGAAGTGACTGAGCGCTGCCAGGGCGGTTAATATCTTTATTGTTGAGGCCGGGATACGTCCTTTTATTTCGTTTTTCTTATATAGAATCCTGCCATCGGGGTCTGCCACCAAAAGAGCATCTTTAGATGTAATGTTAATCAGGCATGGGGGGTTCTGTCCAGCACCCGAAATAGATGACTGCGACATAAAGAACCCGGAGAGTATGGTCACAAGCCATATCATCCACACTGCTTTCCTGCTAATCCTGGTGGCCGGGTCGGTGGTGGGATGAAGATTCGATGAGAGGGCGAAAATAGAATTCATTTGGCCTTGGAGTTATATGTTTCATAATAATCCATCACCCTCTTTACAAAGGCTTTGGTCTCTGGAAAAGGGGGGACCCCTTTATATGATTCCACCGCCTCCGGACCAGCGTTGTAGGCGGCTAAGGCTAAGGTTTTATCGTTCTTGAAACGCTTTAATAAGAGACTGAAGTACCGGGTTCCACCGAAGATATTTTCTTCCGGATCAAAGGGATCCTCAACAGCCATATCATCCGCTGTCCTCGGCATCAACTGCATCAAACCCTGAGCTCCCCTGCTGGAAGTCGCCTTGTGATCAAAGCCTGATTCAGCCTTTATTATGGCCCTTATAAAGTGCGCATCAATTCCGAACCGTTTGGATGCCTGTTTGATAATGCCACTATACTCTTTAATATATTCTGTAGGTGTCTTCCGGGTACCCCTGATATATATGGTGTATCGCATGTCTGTTTTTATATTGGTAAAATGCCATACCCCGTTTTTGTCCACGTATCGATAGACATCCGCCCACACAGTGATATTCATAAATAGCGAGAGGACCAGGATCAATACGGCTCCCCAGGATATTCTCAAAAGGATCATCTTCAACCTAACTTCTTCCAGTCTGCAAGGAAGTTTTCCAGCCCAATGTCCGTCAAAGGATGTTTAATCAGCTGTTGGATGACCTTGAACGGGATCGTGGCAATATCTGCACCCATGAGGGCCGCATCCAGCACATGTAAGGGATTTCGGATGCTTGCAACAATCACCTCTGTGTCAAAGGCATAATTTTCATAGATAGTAATGATCTGTTCTACCAGATCCATTCCAACGTGACTTATATCGTCCAATCTACCCACAAACGGGCTGATATATGCGGCCCCAGCCTTAGCGGCCATCAATGCCTGGACAGGCGAAAAACAAAGAGTCACATTGGTCTTGATCCCTTCCTGAGCCAGGGACCTGACTGCCTTTAGACCCTCTTCTACCAGGGGTATTTTAACCACCATGTTATCAGCCATCCCGGCCAGATCCCTGGCCTCCTGCACCATTCCCTCTGCATCGAGGCTCACCACCTCTGCGCTTACCGGGCCGTCAACGATATCAGCTATCTCCCTTATAAGTTCCTTAAATTCCCTTCCCTCTTTGGCTACCAGACTCGGATTTGTAGTAACACCGTCCACCATACCCAACTCCTTTGCCCTTTTGATCTCTTCCACATTTGCCGTGTCAATAAAAAATTTCATATAACCCCCGTTTGGATTTTGGATTTTGGATTGCGGATTGCGGATTTGGTCCGTCACCTTTCTCACCAAGGAAGACCTTGTTCCGCTTCAATATTCAATATTCAATATTCAATCTTCAATTTTCAATTATTACCGTTGCGCCCTCATCCCTTTTTCAAACTTCTCAGCACACTCCTTGCTGCAGAAAAAAAATTCCTTGCCGCCCACGACCTTTCTCTGAGCGGTCCTCCGCGGAATATAGGTCATGCAGGAAGGGTCCTGAACCATCTCGTCAACAGGCCCGTCACCCGGTCTCTGTTCGGTTTTTTGACCGAGAGGCATGTACTTCCGTACCGCACGATATATAAAAAAGATAAGAAAGATGAGGAGCAGAAACTTTATCATCTATCCCCTCCCTATAGGCATAATACCCTGCCCTTCTTCAGCAAGATCATCAAAGAGCTCAGACATGGTTCTGCCAAGAACAGGGTGAACCAGATCAGGATCTAATTGTACCATCGGCATAAGGACAAACTTTCTTATATGCATAAGCGGGTGAGGAATAGTCAAGTTCTTTTCGTCAAACACATAATGTCCATAGAGAAGAATATCAAGATCAATAATACGCGATTCCCATCTCTGCTTTCTCACTCTTCCCATACCGGTTTCGATAGAGAGAAGGAATCTTAACAAATCTTGTGCAGAAAGCCCTGTTGCTACGCGAATCACCCCGTTCACGTACCAGTCCTGGGATGCCACACCCACCGGTTCAGTCCGGTAAAAGGGGGATTGCTTCATTACCGTGCAGTTCTCTATATTATCAATTAGATCAATTGCTTTACAGCAATTTCGCAATTTATCCCCAAGATTGGAGCCAACCCCGATATAAGCTGTTTTGATCTCTGCTAAAGGCACTTTCGCCGCCTAGTGTCCATCCAGAAATGAGATAGTTTTTGCAAGATCAAGGAAGACGAAGATTTTA
>JAOZQV010000396.1 GCA_029932035.1 Deltaproteobacteria bacterium
CGAGGCGGCCCTTTCCGGTGATCGGCTGGATTATCTGGTTGAAACCGTAGAGGAAAGTCTGGATTTGGATGAACTGCTTAAGGTTAGTAGAATTACGCTGCCAGATTCTCCGGAAGAAAAATTTGCCGGTGCCGAAAAAAAGGTGAAAATCGCCGTCGCGCGGGATGCCGCGTTTTGCTTCTACTATCTGGATAACTTGGAGTTGCTGGAAGAGGCCGGCGCGGAGCTTGTTTTTTTCAGCCCTTTGGGGGATGAGAAGGTCCCTGAGGGGTGTCATGGAATTTACATCGGTGGTGGCTATCCGGAGGTTTTCGCGGAGATCCTTGCGGGAAATATATCCATGCGGAAATCGATCAATCGTGCGGGGGAAAGAGGCTGCCCCATCTATGCTGAGTGTGGAGGGCTGATGTATCTCAGCCAGGGAATCGTTACGCATTCAGGGCAGCGATACCCTATGGTGGATCTACTGCCCTTTTCAACCCGAATGCTGGAACGCTTTAGGGCCCTGGGGTATCGGGAGGTTCGCTTGCGGGGGGATGGGCCTTTAGGACCTTTGGGGACGGTCGTTCGAGGTCACGAATTTCACTATTCGGAAATAGAGGGTACGCAGACAGTGTCTTGTGAGAAACTTTATGAGGTTGCCGGGAGAAAAAATCTTGCGCCGCGCGTGGAGGGATATCGTGTTCATAATTCCCTTGCCAGCTACATCCATCTCCATTTCGGAAGTAATCCGGAGATAGCCAAAAACTGGGTTGATTTCTGTCTCAAGCAAAATTGCCTGACAGCTTAAACTTGTATTACCTTTTATCTTTTGTTCCCCGCCTCTATTTCATAATATTTGGCAGGAACATGATGATCTGAGGAAAGGCGACCATGAATCCCGTTCCGATGATGAGGGCGAAGAGGAAGGGAAAGATTCCCTTAAAAATCTTTTCCAAGGGGATTCCAACGGCAATCCCGTTGACCACGTAGACGTTGATCCCAACCGGTGGTGTAATGACGCCCATCTGTGTAACAAGCACGATGATGACACCGAACCAGATGGGGTCGTATCCCAATTGTATTACAACGGGATAGAAGATGGGGATGGTCAACATAATAAGGGCCAGAGCGTCGATGAAACATCCCCCGATTAGGTAGACAAAGATAATCATGGCCATCACAGCCCAACGAGGGAGGTCTAATCCCCCAACCCAGGTGGCGATACCGAAGGGGATTCGTGTTACGGCGAGGAAATGACCGAAAATGACGGCACCGGCGATGAGGAGAAGCACCATACAAGATGTTCGAAGTGTCTCGTAGAGCGATTTTACGAAACCTTTCCATGTGAGCTGACGTCTCACCATGGCGACAAGAAGGACACCAAACGAGCCGACCGCCCCTGCCTCCGTGGGCGTGAAGAATCCCGCGAATAGGCCTCCCATGACAAGAACGAACACTGCCAGAGTTTCCCAAAGGTTTTTCAGGGACAAGAACATTTCCTTGACAGTGAACTTGTCTCCTTGAGGTCCCTGTTCAGTTTTTAAGCGGCAATAGACATAAACGGCCAGGATAAACCACACGGTGATAAACAAAGCAGGAATGATTCCGGCAATGAAGAGCTTCCCGATGGATTGCTGGGTTAGGATGCCGTAAACGATAAGGACAATGCTGGGGGGCATCAGCATGCCGAGGCCTCCTCCTGATGCCACGGAGCCGGCGGCCAATTCGTCTCCGTACCCGTATCGTTTCATCTCGGGAAGGCCCACCGTGGCCATTGTAGCGGCCGTTGCGGGACTCGACCCGCAGACGGCTCCAAAAGCCGTGCAGGCGCACACGGTTGCCATGGCCAGCCCACCTCGAATCCGCCCGAGGAATTTGTAGGCGACGTCATAGAGGCGTCGGCTGATCCCCGCGTTGAAGGCGATTTGGCCCATGAGAATGAAGAGAGGGATGATGGTCAACCCGTAGGACGAATAGACGTCATAGATGTCTCGGGAGAGAAGCTTCAGGCCAGCGTTGAAACTGGTGAGATGGCTGAACCCCAGAAACCCCACAATGGCCATGACGTAGGCCACGGGCATTCTGGAGAAGAAAATCGCAATCATCAAAGCGATGCCAATGATACCAATCCATGTAGGATTCATGCGTTCACCACCTTATGAAGATGTTGAAGGATTTCCACGACAATGACGGCGCAGAAGACAAAGAAGCAAAACGACAGGAAATAGACCACGTAGTAACTGGGGAGTTCCAGGGTCATGGAGACCTGCCCGCTTCTTTTGAGTGTGCCGGCGTAAAGCCAGGTCTGCCATCCCATCAAAGAAAACAGGACAAAAGCCAGAAAATTGGTGATACTGTCGATAATGGCTTGGGCCTTTGGTGAGAGTTCTTTGACCAGCATGTCCACACCCACGTGGGCGTGCATGGCGTGGGTGTAAGGCATGGCGGCAGCCATGGCCAAAGCGGCCATGAATCCCACGATCTCTTCAGCCCCAAGGATCGGATGACCGAACAGCCTTCCGATGACGTCAACACAGGTCAAAAACATCATTCCAGCAATACAGATCGCGCCGAACACCTTGAAGATGCTTACGAATTTATCCACAAATCTTTCAAATCCATTCATGGCGTATCCCGTGTGTGTTGGATAGTGGTAAAGGGGGATAAGGTTGTTTTCTTATCCCCCCAGTTAAAGCGTTAACTATTTTAGTATGGAAAAGATGTAGTCAACAATTTCCTTGCCGTTGATTCCCTTCTTTTTCATCTTGGCGATATAGGCGGCGATGACCGGCTTGGAGGCGTCTTTCCACCTCGTTGCCTCGGCGGGATCCAGTTTGAAGAGTTTTCCACCCTTGCTCAAGAGGAATTTTTTGCCTTCTTCATCACTGCTAACCCAGGCATCCGTGTGTTTTTTTATCCATTCCTTATTGATTTCTTCAATCGTTTTCTGCACGTCTGCAGGTAGGCTGGCCCACTTCTTTTTGTTCATGACGACAAAAAACGAGGAAGTAAAGGCGCAGGAGTAGGCGAGCGTTCCGTATTTAACCTGTTCGGCCATTTTCCATCCCTTGTTGACCTCCATGGGATAGAAGGCACCTTCCACCACGCCTTTCTGGAGAGCCTGATAGAGTTCCGGCATGGGCATGGCTACAGGCGTGGCGCCGAGGGATTTAATCATGTTGGCGATGGTTCCGTGCCCCCGGATTTTCATGCCCTTGATGTCTTCCAATTTCTTGACAGGCTTCGACTTTGTGAAAAGAAGACCAGGCCCGCAGGCAGTAAAATACATGACCTTTGTGTCATCAAACTCTTTTGGTTTGAATTTGTTATAGACAGCATTGACGACTTTGTTTGTCATTGCACCGCTGGTGTATCCCACGGGAAGGTCCACGGCTTCCATAATGGGAAAGCGACCGCGGGTGTAGCCAAGCACTGACATCCCAAGGTCGGAGAGCC
>JAOZQV010000397.1 GCA_029932035.1 Deltaproteobacteria bacterium
ATATATTTCAAACCGCCATCATCCTTTTTTATGTCTCCATAGGCGCCAAAAAGGGCGCAACTATTCCGATTATCCAGCACGGGCATGGCGAGGGGGCACATGAAATAGTCCCCTCGGTAATAGAGGCCGCGGAATACATCAATCCGCTACCCCACGTGCTGATGCTGACTGCTATTGTGGTGGCTGTTGCTACCCTCGGAGTCGCCTTAGCCTTGGCCATAAAGGTATATAACCGGTATGAAACCCTTGAAGAAGATGAAATTCTCGCACAGATAAGAGAAACATGAGCCAGCATTATCCCGCCCTCCTCGTAATTGTTCCACTCCTTTCGGCCCTACTCATCAGTATCGTAGGATGGCTGAATAAGCGGTTCTGTTTTCCCATTGCTGTTGCGGCCCTGAGTGTGTCCCTATATTCCTCGGTCGGTCTCCTGTTGAGGGTTATGGATGAAAAAGTGATTCTCTACTTTCTTGGGGGCTGGGACCCACCATGGGGAATCGCTTACAGTGTGGATCATCTGAGTGCGCTGGTTCTCGTGGTGGTCTCAGTGGTAGCCCTTCTCAACCTTATTGCCACGCAAAAGAGTGTAGAGCAGGAATTCTCAGAAAAGATCGGCGCCTTTTACACCCTCTATCTCCTGCTAATTACCGGGCTTCTTGGTATTGTGGTTACAGGGGATGCGTTTAATCTGTATGTATTGTTGGAGATCACCGCCCTTACCGGCTATGGCCTGATCGCTATGGGCGAGGATCGTGCTCCTTTAGCGAGCCTGAATTACGTTTATATGGGCACCATTGGGGCCTGTTTCTATCTGTTGGGGATAGGGTATCTGTATATTAGCACCGGCTCCCTGAATATGACCAATATCTCTTCTATCCTGCCCGGGCTTTATGATTCCAAGGTGGTTCTTGCTGCCTTTATTATCTGCATTGTTGGGGTCTTCCTCAAGATGGCCTTCTTTCCGTTACATGCATGGTTGCCCAATGCCTATACCTACGCTCCGTCCGCTGTCAGCAGCCTGGTTGCTCCTTTGATGACCAAGGTTATGATCTATGTGATGATCCGCCTGATGCTCACGGTTTTTACCCCGGCATTCACCTTTTCCAATCTGGCGCTGAGTAATTCCGTTGTATGGCTTGCAGTAATCGCCATTTCTATGGGTGCAGTTCTGGCATTAGGGGCACGGGATATGAAAAAGATGCTCTGCTACGTGGTTATTGCGGAAGTAGGTTATATGGTGGGTGGCGCGTGGCTCGGAAACCGGGCAGGAATGACAGGGGCAATTCTTCATATCGCGAACGATGCTCTCATGACTCTTTGTGTCTTTTTGGCGGTTGGCAATATTGTGTATAAGGTAAGAGGGTACGCCTTTGAGGATCTGAAGGGGATGTTTCGGAAAATGCCCTATACCATGACAGGGCTTGTGGCAGGGGCCCTTTCCATGATCGGCGTTCC
Source organism: Deltaproteobacteria bacterium (assembly GCA_029932035.1). Lineage (GTDB taxonomy): Bacteria > Desulfobacterota > DSM-4660 > Desulfatiglandales > Desulfatiglandaceae > Desulfacyla. The sequence goes on from JAOZQV010000397.1 coordinate 1,456, forward strand.
TCCCACATGCGGTTTTTTCAGTAAATGGTATCTGATTTCAGGCGGCATCCAGGCAGGCCAGTACGGGTTTGTGGCGGCCTTGGTGTTTAGCAGTCTCATAAATGCAGTTCTTTTTTTCCGTATTATTGAAATAGGTTATTATGAGCCTTTTGGAGCAGATCACGGGCATGGATCGTCCCCGGTACGTATGGCAGAGGCGCCACTGACCATGGTAGTTCCTCTTCTGATTGTTGCGGGAGGATTGGTGATGATGGGGGTTTACACCGGCGATATTATAACCCATATCATTGAGCCTATCATACCTCCGGCTATTGGGAATTAGATAAATGGAAACTATAATCTCCATAAAGCCCCTTATTGCCGTCTTAGTGTCCATCTGTGCGGTTCCTCTTCTGATACTTAGCAAGAGGTCCAATATCCGGGAAACCTGGACCTTTGTAGCGGCAGGCGCCAAGTTCCTCATCATCATCTCCATGCTCCCTGCAATCCTGAATGGGAACCAGATCGTTTACACGCTTGCCGAGGTGGTTCCGGGGGCCGCCATAAAGTTCAGGGTAGATCCCCTTGGAATGCTTTTTGCCTTAGTGGCTTCATCTCTCTGGATTCTCACCAGTGCCTATTCCATCGGGTATATGAGGAAGCTTAAGGAACATAGCCAAACCCGGTATTTCTGTTTTTTTGCCTTGGCCCTTTCAGCCACCATCGGCGTAGCTTTCGCGGCCAATCTCCTGACCCTCTATCTCTTTTACGAGATGTTATCCCTTGCAACGTACCCCCTGGTGACTCACCACCAGGACAAAGAGGGCCGGGCTTCGGGCCGCAAATACCTGACTTATATCTTAGGCACCTCAATCGGGTTGCTCCTCCCCGCAATGATCATCTCTTATAATGTGGCCGGCACCCTCGAGTTTGCAAATCAGGGTTTTCTGGCCGGCACCTGTTCCAAGGGATTGGTGACGATGCTGTTGGTGTTTTTTATTTTCGGTTTTGCCAAGGCAGCCATTATGCCTTTCCATGGGTGGCTTCCTGCGGCCATGGTGGCTCCCACCCCTGTCAGCGCCCTGTTGCATGCTGTTGCAGTGGTCAAGGTGGGGGTCTTTAGCATTGTTCGCGTGCTGACCGGGGTATTTGGTGTTGAACTCCTGTCCACTTTAGACCTTGGTCTTGTTATCTGTGTCGCTGCATCCTTTACCATTATTGTCGCCTCGCTCATTGCCCTTACCCAGGACAATCTCAAGCGCCTTCTGGCATTTTCCACCATCGGGCAACTGTCGTATATCGTACTTGGTGTGGGGCTGCTCTCCCCCAAAGGGATGACTGGCGGGATACTTCATATTGCCATGCATGCCTTCGGGAAGATCACCCTGTTTTTCTGCGCAGGGGCTATTTTTGTGGCCACGGGCAAACGGAACATCAGCGAGATGGTTGGAATCGGGAAAAGGATGCCCTTGACCATGGCGGCATTTTTCATCGCCTCCTTGAGTATCATCGGTCTCCCTCCCACTGGTGGGTTCTGGAGCAAATGGTACCTTGTGTTAGGATCCTTGGAGGCCCACCAAATAGCTGTTTTGGTTGTGCTTCTTACAAGCTCTTTGCTCAATGCTGCGTATTTTATGCCTGTGGTCTACAAGGCATTTTTCTGTACCCCAGAGGAGTCCATGTTTGAAGATAAGGTCCAGGAGGCCCCTGCTTTTTGCTTGGTACCGCTTATGATCACCGCATTTGTTACCGTGATGTTTTTCTTTTATCCCCAGCCCTTTTTCAGGTTGGCAACTATGGTGGTCAAAGGAATAACGGGAGGATAGGGGAAAGGAGCTAAGGCATGAGTGAAGAAGGGGAAGAAAAAATGGAGCTTTCCCATGAGCCTGTTCCAGGGTACAGGACGGCCTTTTTCATCGCAATTACCATCGGAGTCCTGTATCTGGCTATTATCCTATTTAAGACCCTTACTTGAACTCTTGATGGTCTCGTAAAAAG
>JAOZQV010000062.1 GCA_029932035.1 Deltaproteobacteria bacterium
AGATTACCAAATGCTAAACTTGGCCTTGAGCCGCCTATATGAAAATAAAGCTGAGTTGCTTTTGGTCTTAAAGAGACCGGAAATCCCTTTGCATAACAATTTGAGTGAAAACGATATCCGGGAATATGTCAAAAGACGCAAAGTCAGCGGCAGCACCCGCAGTGAACTGGGACGACGCTGCAGGGATACTTTCACAAGCCTAAAGAAAACATGTCGGAAATTGGGCGTCTCCTTCTGGGACTACCTTATCGATCGTCTCTCCAATGCCAACAAAATCCCTCCCCTTCAGGAACTTATTGCTCTATATGCAAACGCTCCTTAGATGCTTGTCATATTTTCCTGCTAACAAAAAACCGTTGGGTATCATAACGCTTTCAGAGAATAGCGTTTCTCCTATCCCTATCGATGCCCGAACTTTTTGAGATGTTACAATCTCACACTAAACCGTTTTTCAAAACTTCCAAGAATTGTCAGGATGTGGCAAAATTTGTCAGGTGTGGCAACCGCTATTTCGCATAACTGTGAAGTCCGGCTAAGTAGTTGACACCGAAATAGGTAAAAAGGACGCAGGCAAAACCGATGATAGAGAGGATAGCGATCCTCTTTCCCTTCCAGCCCCTCACCATGCGTGAATGAATCACCGAGGCATATATAAACCAGGTAATGAGGGACCAGGTCTCTTTTGGATCCCAGCTCCAGTAGGTTCCCCATGCTGAATGGGCCCAGACAGCTCCGGTTATGATGCCAAGAGTCAGCATAAGGAAGCCGACAACAATCATTTGATAATTCAGGTCATCGAGGATCCTCAGACCGGGTATAAGTCTTAAGAAGATGTTGTTTCGCTCTTCACTATCTAAGCGCTTTAACAGGTACATGAGGCTGAGACTAAAGGATAGAGCAAAAGCAGCGTACCCGAAAAAACAGGTGATCACATGACTGATCAGCCAGTTACTTTTGAGTGCAGGGATGAGCGGCTGGATGTGGCTGCTGATATTTGGAGAGAAAGAGGCATAGGCCATGGCGAGAAATGCCAGAGGGGTGATAAAGGTACCGAACGTCCTGTTCTTGGTTCTCCATTCAACGATCATATATAGAAGCATTAGGGTCCACGCGAAAAAAACTAATGATTCATAGAGATTGGAAAGAGGCGCGTGCCCGGCACCTATGTTGTACGATTCCACCCACCTGAGAATTATTGCCACGGTCTGGGCAAGGAGTCCTATCAGAGAGGCAAACGTGCCGATACGGGCAAGAATCTCGCGATTCATGACCATGCCGAGGAGGTAAAACATGAACGCGGCAAAGTAGACAAAAGTCGTGTAGCTGAGGATAATCGAATTAAGCATATGTTTTAGCCCTTTTTACCAAATAACCCCTTGAGGTCATTTGTGAGATGTTCCAGTTCCCTTTGAAGGCCAACCGGGTTTTTGTTGGCCATGCCTGCCGCACGTATTTCAATCCCTTGATCTGTCCTTAGCAGATGAACCCATATCCTCTTGTGTGACAGGAAAAAGGTCACAAAAAGACCTGCGATCATAAAAAAACATCCGATCCAGACAATGGATACGCCGGGGTCCCTGTTTACCTGAAGCCCGGTATAATACTTGGTTTCCAGACCATCCAAGGAAAAGGTGTAAGGCTTAAAAACAGAAGGGTTAAATTTTGGAGATTTAAGCATCGGCTCAGGGAGCATTTTTCGGGCCATTTCTCCGTGCTTGAACACCCAGAAGTCAACAGGTTTACCCTGATTTGGCTGGACCGAGATCAGCACTGCCGGGCCCATCTTCATGATGTCTCCCCTCACATCAGTCACCTTGAATTTCCCTTCGCCGCCCGGCAATGCAATAGATCTCCCAGCCTCAACCTTCATGTCGGCGATAGAAGATTGAGCAGTGTTATCTGATATTTTCAGGTGAACCGTTTTTCCTGGCGCGCTTCCATAATTTGCCTGATAAAAGGTGATTCCCATAAATTCCACCGGGTGGTTGACCAAGAGGTTTTCCTTAGCCACTTCTTTCCCATTTACAAGAAAGCTGAGATCGGAGCGATATTCCTTGGGAGAACCGTTTTCATAGAAGTCCACAGTGAATTTGTCGCAACGTACTGTAAATTCCAGCTTCAAGGGCTTCATCGTTTTTCTGAGCATGACGGTGTCTATCTGCTCCCCCGCTAAGATGTTTACATAGGCATCAAAGCCAAAAAAGGAACCCACTAAAGAGCCGACAAGGATAAGGAGCACACTCAGATGAACGAGGTAGACGCCGAAAAGCGAATAATTTCCTCTTTCTCCATAAAAAAAGCGGTTTGCGCCAACCTCCTTTTTCCTGATTTTTTTGTAGCGGGATTGAAGTAACTTATTCACCTTGTTAGCGGTTTCTTCGGGCGTTCCCTGGGCCAGGAAAGATTGTTCCGGGGGCAAATTATCAAACGGTTTTGTCCTATCGGGTTCAGGTCGGAGGGTAAAGCGTTTCCAGGCCGCTGGAAATCTATCGACAGAGCAGATAATGAGGTTCATGGCAAGGCACCCCATAAGGAGCCTGAACCATATGGAGTGGTACATGTCAAAGAGGTCAAGGGAGGTGAAGATCTGGAGCATGGCCGGGTTGAGGCGTCTCGCAAATTCAGCGGCCCCCTGCTCCTGGGGGACGAGTGTTCCTACGATGGATACGATGGCTAATATGATCAGGAGCACAATAGTCAGCTTAACCGAGCTGAAAAAGCCCCATATAATATTTGACCGGTTTTCCGATTTTGATTTCACCATAATTATAGCTTTGAAGAAAAAGAAGTTGAAAAAACCCACACTCAGGGTCTGTGCGGGTGTTAGGGATTTCGTAGATGCGCTTCCAATGAAAGCATTTTGTCCTATAACATAGATCGAAGGATCCTGCAATTCCAAATTGTGATTCAAAATGTTGGCATCCTTCATTGACAAGTTTACACTTTTTCCAAAATGGACAGTTGTCGAATAGGAAACCGGATGCCGAAACTGGAAATTTGAGATTAGATAAGGTATCTCCATTCATCTGCTTTTCCCAATTTCAAATTTCAAGTTTCAAATTTCCATCCCAAAATGTTTGACCATTTCCCTCTTATCATGTAATAGGGGTTGCGGGACGATGGCATTACATTTAATTCCTCAATTCCCAATTCCTCAATTTTATTTTAAGGAGAACCCTATGCTTGAGCTTAAATTTGTCAGATCCAATCTTGGGGATATCAAGGAGATGATGAAAATTAGGGGATATGACCTGGATATTTCCGGGTTCGAGACCTTAGACCAAGAAAGAAGAGGCAAGCTAAGTGTCCTGGAAGGGCTGCGCCATCAGAGGAACCGTGTGAGCGAAGATATCGCTGCCATGAAAAAGAGGGGAGAAGATGCCTCAAGTATAATCACGGAAATGAAAGAGGTCTCTTCAGAGATTAAGGGAAAAGAGAAAGAACTCCCCGGAATTCTCAAAAAACTCAACGACTTGCTCATGGTTATTCCAAACATTCCTGATGAATCTGTCCCAGTTGGAAAGGATGAAAATGATAACCCGGTTATTCGCACCTGGGGTGAGATCAGGGAACACGATTTTGCCCCCCGTCCTCACTGGGAGATCGGGGAGGAGTTGGGTATTTTGGATTTTGAATGCGCTGCCAAACTTGCAGGCTCGAGATTTGCGGTTTATCGAGGTGCAGGCGCTAAATTGGAGAGGGCACTCATCAGCTTTATGCTCGATATTCATACTAACGAGCACAATTACACTGAAATTCTACCCCCCTTCATGGTAAATGCGGCTTCCATGGTTGGTACCGGACAGTTGCCGAAATTCAAAGAAGATCTATTCAAGGTGGAAGGATGGGACCTCTATCTGATTCCCACGGCAGAAGTCCCCGTCACAAATATACATCGGGACGAGACACTATCAGGTGAAGATCTCCCAATTTATTATGTGGCTTATACGCCCTGCTTCCGATCAGAGGCAGGGTCCTACGGAAAAGACACCCGCGGTCTTATCAGACAGCATCAGTTTAATAAGGTAGAAATGGTCAAGTTTGTGAGGCCGGAAGAATCCTATGACGAATTAGAAAAACTGACCCGAAACGCAGAAGAGATCCTCAGACGTCTTGAGCTTCCATATCGGGTGGTTTCATTATGTACAGGGGACCTCGGTTTTTCCGCGGCAAAGACCTATGACCTCGAAGTATGGCTCCCGGGTCAGGATCTTTATCGCGAGATATCTTCATGCAGCAATTTTATTGATTTTCAGGCCAGAAGAGCGGGTATCCGGTTCAAAAGAGGCGGCGGGAAAGGCACAGAGTTGGTGCATACTCTGAACGGGTCTGGTCTCGCTGTAGGGCGAACCTTGGTCGCTATTCTTGAAAACTATCTGCAGGGAGACGGGAGTGTGGCTATGCCAGAGGCGCTCAAACCCTATATGGGAGGGATGGAGTCAATTTCCGCGACATAAATATGGACACAAAGCACCTCTATTCTTCGGGCTGGCGGGATAACAGGAAAGGGCTTCAAACCAATCTTTTCTGGAGACGTCTGTTCAGGAAAAAGTCTCTCGTGGCTTTTGGTCTGGGATCTGCCCTAATAGGTCTTTTTCTGGTCTTTTTTGGTGTCCCGTGGATTTCGGAGCAGATGAGCCAGGCCCGAGGCAGCCTTTCAATAATGGAAAACCATGCAAGTTCTTTGCCCGGAAGGGAGGCTAAAAAGACCGTTACCATTGATCCTGAGAGCTTGAACCTGGACCCTGCTCACCTGTCAGACCGTTTTGTCCTGGAACGGGGCGGCGTGCCCCTTATCGTAGAATCGTCCTTGGATACAGGTCTTCAGGACTATATTGTTCAACTCCTTCAGAATTCGCGGAGCTTAAAGGCCGCTGCGGTGGTGTTGAGGCCCGATGACGGGCGAATCCTTGCCATGGCAAGCTATGATAAAGATCAAAATGGTGGGGATCTCTGTCTTAAGGCTGATTTTCCTGCTGCCAGCCTTTTTAAGATTGTCTCAGCGGCAGCAGCCTTTGAATTTGCAGAGTTTACACCCGAAAAGACGGTCTATTTTGAAGGTCGCAAGCATACGCTCTACAAGAGTCAACTGAAACAGAGGAGAGGAAAATACACATCCAAAATCAGCTTCAAAAGGGCCTTCGCCTCATCTATCAATCCTGTTTTCGGAAAATTGGGGATATACAATTTGGGTCAAAAAGTCATGACCGATTCGGCTGAGAGGTTCTTGTTTAATCAACCGATCCCCTTTGATTTGCCTGTGGCCGAGAGTTTTATTCATGTCCCGGATGACGATTTCGGTTTAGCGGAAATTGCTACCGGCTTTAACAAAAACACAACCATATCTCCCCTTCACGCGGCCCTGTTGGCCTCTGCCGTTGCAAATAGCGGTGTTATAATGAAACCCTGGCTGGTCAAGAAGATTTCTCTCGAAGACGGCGAGATTCTTTACCAGAACAGGCCAGCAAAGATGACCAGATCCATAAACAAAAATACGGCTTCCGAGTTAAGAATCTTAATGAAAGATACTGTTGTGCATGGCACATGCAGGAAGTCTTTCCGGAGTTTAAGAAGGAAAAAAGCATTCAAAAACGTGGAGTTAGGGGCAAAAACCGGAACCATCAACGACAAGACAGGTCAGTTTAAATATGACTGGTTGACAGCTTATGTCCTGCCCCCCGATGGCGCAAAGGGGATATGTATTGCCGTGTTGGGTATTCACGGCAAAAAGTTAGGTATAAGGGCCAATAAACTCGGCAGGGACATAATCAACCACTATCTTTCCTCTTCATAAAACACAACGTTCAACGCAGGCATGCCTTGACAAAGCCGTAGAAGAGCGGGGCGGGGTATTCCATCCTTGATTTGAGTTCAGGGTGGGCCTGCGTGGCAGCAAAAAATCTTAATTGCGGTAATTCAATAAACTCTACCAGCCTCCTGTCCGGGGATATCCCGGAAAAAACCATTCCCTTCTCCTGCAGAATCAGATGATAGTCAGGATTTACCTCATACCGGTGTCTGTGTCTTTCTGACACCTCTTTGCTGCCGTAGAGAGAATGCACAATCGTCCCCTCCTTGAGTGCAGCAGGATAGGCCCCGAGCCTCATTGTCCCGCCCTTTTCGGTAATCTTTTTTTGTTCCGGGAGGATATCAATCACCGGATGGGGCGTATCAGTACCCATCTCAGTCGAATTAGCCCCTGTCAGATTGCAGAGGTTCCTTGCGAATTCAATAATGGCTAACTGGAGCCCGAGACAAAGGCCTAAAAAGGGGATATCTCGTTCCCTGGCCAAACGGATCGCCTCAATCTTGCCCTCTGTGCCCCGTGATCCGAAACCGCCTGGGACGACCAGGCCATCCACACCGTCTAAGAAAGAAGCGTCCTTCAGATCTGTGGTTTCAACCCACTTGAGGTCTATCTTGCAGCTCAGATGTGCCGAGCAATGATTAAAAGATTCTATGATAGAGGCATAGGAGTCCTCTAATCTGGTATATTTCCCGCACATGGCAACAGTGATTTGTCTGTCAGGGTTTCTGATATTTTCGACCAGCTTTTTCCATTTTCTCAGATCAGGCGGGCTGTATATGTTGAGTTTTTTGTGGATAATCTCGGGGAGGCCTTCCTGCTCAAAAATAATCGGTATCTCGTAGATATCATCTACATCCAGACCGGTAATCACTGCATCGGGATGGACATCGCAGAAGCTGGAGATCTTGTCCTTGATTTCTTTGGTCAAAAAATCCGGGCATCTGCCTATGATGATATCAGGAAAGATCCCCCGCTGTTTCAAGAGATTCACACTCTGCTGCGTGGGTTTGGATTTTTGTTCATTAACCCCGTACGGAACCGGCACATAAGTCAAATGGATATAAATGATGTTGTCCCGACCCACGTCCTCTTTCATCTGTCTCATGGCCTCTAAAAAGAGCTCGTTTTCGATGTCCCCTACTGTTCCGCCAATCTCTATGATAACCAAGTCAGGTTTTTCTTCCTGGACTATTTCAAATATGTGGTTTTTTATTACATCTGTCACATGAGGAATGTACTGAACTGTCTTTCCAAGATAGTCGCCCTTGCGCTCCTTTTTCCTGACCATGTTGAATACTTTGCCCATGGTCAGGTTCCACCTTGATTTGCACGTCACCCCCAAGAACCGTTCGTAATGACCGAAGTCCATGTCTACCTCTGCCCCGTCGTCTAACACAAATACCTCGCCATGTTCAAATGGGTTCATGGTGCCAGGGTCTACATTAAGATAGCCGTCACATTTGATTGGGATGATTTTGAGTTTTGAGGAGAGAAGGTGGCCGATAGAAGCAGCGGCGATCCCTTTGCCAAGGCCTGAAAGGACGCCACCCGTAACGGAGATGTATTTTGTAGGCATTTGGATCGGTATTCCTTTCAAAAGTTTGTATTGGGCATATGGCCAAACCTATGCCTGTTCACAGAATTAATCAAGCAGTAAATTGGGGCCCGCATTTTTCAGAGCCCCGTGGTGCTCCTGCCTCAAGGTTGTGGGCCGGGAATTATATCAACATAACCACGGTCCCGAATCGGCCTGTCTCCCCCTCACCCCTATAGGAGTAGAAAAGGTCAGTCCTGCAGCGGGTGCAAATACCGGAAATTTCAATATTCTCCTGTCTGAGGCCCGCATTTACAAGTTGCCACTCACTGATAGCCCACAGATTGAAGTGGTTTTCGCTGACCATGAATTTTTCGAAGCCATTTGGGAATATCTTTTCATGGCCTACAAATTCAGCGCAGCAGGGCCCGAGAGAGGGTCCGATGGTCGCCAGGAGATCGTGTCTCTTGCAGTCAAAATCCTGTTTCATTCGTGTAACAACGTTTCCGAGTATGTTTTTGGCATTCCCCCGCCAACCACAATGGACGTTGGCCGCCACTCCTTTTTCGGGATCAAATATTATGATCCCCTGGCAGTCCGCCTGCTTCACTAAGATAGCAATATTAAGAGCATCTGTTATAACGGCGTCTACGGACGGGGTTTCAATCTTTCTGTCCATGTGCTCCGGTCTAAAGACAAAAATACTGTTACCATGAGACTGGTTCATGAAGATGAGATGGTTGGCGCCAAGGGCATTCTTGATAATTGCAAGATTTGACGCTACATTCCGTGGCAGATCTCCCACGTCATAACTGGTATTCAGGAAGTGATAGGGGGGACTGCTCGTGCCCCCCTGTCTCGTAAAAACCCCGTGGACAAGCTGTGGATGATGGGAAAGACTGGGGTACCGGAAATATGGGACAGGTTCTCTTGTCCATAAAAGGCCGGATAGATCAGATGCGCCAATTCTTGGTGAAGAGCTCATGAGAAAGGAATGTTTGGGGAGATTTTAATGGAAGTCCTTGGCCGTGCATCCTCATTCGAACAGAGACCAAGTTGTCCTTGCCACCCGGAGAAAGGGCATAGATACCATCACGACACAGGCCTTCTTACTTACCGCTGCTTCCTCCCGGATCTGACGGGGTTCGCAAGCGCCTGTTACGTGAGGTCCATGTCAACTCCAAATGTGACAGAGGGTCAACTTGGATCAAGGCTCTCCTGAAGGATTTTCAACCCCGCATGAGCGGATTTCGGGTTACAGGACACCGCTAACGCCCCATCTAGCACGACCAAGGTCCTCAAAGGCAAGGGTACTAAAAGAGATCTACCCTCTCTTTCAATTCTTTTCCCACTTTGAAAAAGGGAAGTTTCTTACTTTCTACCTTTATCATTTCTCCTGTCTTGGGGTTCCGGCCTTTGTAGCCGTCATATTCCTTTACCTTAAAACTTCCGAGTCCTCTGATTTCGACCCTCTCACCCCTGATGAGAGCTGATTCCACTTCTCCAAAGACAGTGTTCACCACTACCTCCGCGTTTCTGATGGGTAAATTCTCTTCTTTGGCCAAGGATTCTATCAACTGTGATTTGTTCATCTCTCCCCCTAGTGAGACCTTTACAAAATACTCCTTTCAAGTTCCTTTTCCCAAAATGTCATAAATCTTCTGAAAAAGATTTTTGATTGGCCGCATGTCAGAGTACGGGCACGTACACACAGGAAACCCGTGTTCGAAGATGTAGGGATCTTCTATAATTAAGTTACGCAGGTTGATAGAAAATAGTTGATCAAAGGTAGCAAGTCAAGGATAAATCGGCAAAAAATATGCCATGAATAACTAAAAAAAGGATAGATACTCTGGAACGGACCGTTTACATTTGCGTCGCCTTTCGCTATAAGAAGCACGAGCAACTTTAGGCACTCCGAACTCGTAACTTCAAACTTGGAAAAACCAGTATCCAGATCGGTTCAATAGTCAATAGTCAATATTAAATATTAAATTACAGAGGGTGTTCGGTATGAGAAAATTAGTACGAAAAGGGGTAGAGGAGTTGGTGCCCTATCCGCCAGGGAAGCCTATAGAAGAACTTGAAAGAGAACTGGGGATCAAGGGTTCCATTAAATTGGCTTCCAATGAAAACCCGTTGGGGCCATCTCCTTTGGCCGTCCAGGCGGTGATGGATAAGGTTTCTACCCTTAACCGATACCCTGATGGGAGCGGCTATTATCTCAAGTCAAAGCTGAGCGAAAAATTTAATATACCCTCTGGTCAGATTGTCTTGGGGAACGGTTCAAATGAGCTGATTGAACTAATCATTAGAACATTTATGTCCTCCGGAGATCATGCAATACAGCCATTCCCCTCCTTTTTGGTCTACGAAAAGATAGTCACAGGGGCCGGGGGCGATATGACATCTGTCTCTCTCTCGAATCTCAGTATCGATTTAAAGGGGATACTCAACGCAATTACCCCAAAGACCAAGGTCATATTCATCTGCAATCCAAATAACCCAACCGGCGGCGCCATTTCAAAGGATGAAATGATCCAATTCTTACGAGAGATTCCGGGAGATATCATCGTGGTATTAGATGAGGCCTATTGCGAATTTGTCACCGATGAAAAGACGGCAAATGGCATTGACCTGTTGGACGAACACCCTTTTCTGTGCGTGTTGAGGACCTTTTCAAAGCTGTACGGCCTTGCCGGATTGAGAATCGGTTACGGATTTGCTTCAGAAATGGTAGTTGAATATATGAACCGGGTCAGACAGCCTTTTAATGCGAATACCTTGGCCCAGGCGGCTGCCACCGCCGCGCTGGACGATTCTGCATTTGTACATAGAACTCTTCAGGTGGTCCGAGAGGGCCTTCACTATTTATGCCACAATCTTGATGAAATCGGCGTTCAATATATCCCTACACAGACCAATTTCTTTTTGATAAAAGTACCCGGCGGAGGGAAAAGGGTTTACGAATTGATGCTCAAGCAAGGGGTTATCGTTCGATCCATGGATAGTTATGACCTTCCCGATTATATCCGGATATCCGTTGGCTTACCGGAAGAGAACGAAAGGTTTATCGAGACTCTTCGAAAGGTAATATGAATCACATTATAACCATTGATGGTCCGGCCGGGTCCGGTAAGAGTACCATTAGTCGTATATTGGCCAAGAAAATCGGCTATTCATATCTCGATACCGGCGCTATGTATAGGGCTGTTGCGCTTGTAGCGAAAAGAAAAGGTGTGGGTTTTCACGACGATAAGGGATTAGGGATACTGTGCAACTCCTTAAATCTTCAATTTGACAGAGATGCAGATCCTCCGAGACTACTGCTCGGTAAAGAAGATATCTCAGGCCTCATCAGAAGCCCGGAAATGGATATGCTTTCCTCCAAGGTATCTGCGGTCGGTGAAGTCAGGGAGGCGATGACCGGCCTTCAACGCAAGATCGCCAAAGGGAGCGGATATGTGGCCGAGGGGAGGGATATGGGAACAGTGGTGTTCCCAGAAGCTGATTGGAAATTCTACCTTACGGCTTCCTGTGAATCAAGGGCGGGTAGGAGATATGAAGAACTCTTGGGACGCGGTGAAACAGTGCTCAGGAACGTTGTGGAGGCGGATCTTAAAAAGAGGGATAATCAGGACCGAAACCGACCTCTGTCTCCTTTAAGACCGGCAGAGGACGCTTTAATAATTGACTCAACGACCTTAACTATTGAAGAGGTTGTTGAAGTGATGCTTAATCATCTCAAGCAATCATAAAGTAGCACAACTGCAATTGCTGGTTTTTAGCAAATAATAGTTGATATTCTATTTTGGCTTTGATATATTATAAAATTTGAAAGATTTGCAGAGAGGGAAAATAGGCTAAAACACTTAGGGGGTATTTACGTTAATGGAAAAGGAAATAAACTTTGCAACCCAAGAAACAACCGAAGTAACTAATGAGAACGAAGCTACGCCTTTAGATCTCGGGAATGATAGTGAGGCCTCCGACAGCGACTCAGCTGCAGAAGATTCACAAATTGTTGTTGAATCGGCAGGGGGATCCGAAGACGAATTGATGGGTAAGTCAGAGGAAGAATCCGTTGAAGATGCTCAGGATTCTGAGAGCTTTATGCGATTATATGAAGAAAGCCTGAAGAGTATCAAGGAGGGAGAGGTAGTCGCTGGAGAGATCGTTCAAGTCGACAAGGAATATGTCTTGGTTGATATCGGTTACAAATCAGAAGGCCAGATCAATATTCGTGAGTTCATTGACGCCGAAGGCAATTTGGCGGCCAATGTGGGCGATAAGATAGAGGTCCTTTTGGAGCGGAGAGAGGATGACGAGGGGGTTATTCGACTTTCCAAGGAAAAGGCTGCAAAGATAAAGGTCTGGGACAAAATCAGAGAGATCTATGAAAACGACGGCACCGTCACAGGCACTATTCTCTCGAGGGTTAAGGGAGGGCTTTCCGTGGATATTGGCCTTCAGGCCTTTCTGCCCGGCTCTCAGGTTGACCTCAGACCGATTAGGGATATGGATAGTCTGGTGGGCATGGAGCATGAGTTTAAAATAGTAAAGTATAATAAGAGGCGTGGCAATATTGTCTTATCCCGCCGGGCTATATTAGAAGCAGAGCGCGTGGCCTTGAAAGACAAAACCTTAGAGATCATTGAGGAGGGCGCTGTTCTCCGTGGGATAGTAAAGAATATCACTGATTATGGCCTCTTCATTGACCTCGGAGGTATAGACGGCCTTGTACATATTACTGATATGTCCTGGGGGAGGGTAGGACATCCTTCTGAAATGCATAAAGCCGGAGATGACATTGAAGTAAAAGTTTTGAGCTTTGATAAGGAGAGAGAAAGGGTATCTCTCGGTATTAAGCAGTTGGTGCCTGACCCATGGAGCCAGGTTGAAAAGGAGTACCCTATTGGCGCAAGAATTACCGGCAGTGTGGTCAGCCTGACAGATTATGGCGCCTTTGTTGAAGTGGAGCAAGGTGTGGAGGGATTGATTCATGTTTCTGAAATGTCCTGGACCCGGAAAGTCAGGCATCCTTCACAACTTCTGAGCATAGGAGACATGGTAGAAGCCATAGTCTTGAACATGGATATTTCAAGGAAACGGATCTCTTTGGGTATGAAACAGGTTGCGCCGAACCCCTGGGATGTTATTGAAGAAAAATATCCTGTTGGAACGACAATAGAGGGGAAGATCAAGAATATTACTGATTTCGGGGCCTTTATAGGCATTGATGAGGGGATTGACGGTCTTGTGCACATATCTGATATCTCCTGGACCAAGAGGATTAGGCACCCTTCGGAGGTCTATGAAAAGGGTCAGGAAGTGCGGGCTGTGGTGCTCAGTATTGATAAGAACAGCGAACGTTTTTCATTGGGTATCAAACAGTTAGCCCCTGATCCATGGGATGAGATACCGGTGAAATTCAAGCCGGGAACCAGAGTGACCGGGACGGTAACCAACGTGACAGACTTTGGTCTGTTCCTTGAACTCGAAGAGGGTATAGAGGGCC
>JAOZQV010000398.1 GCA_029932035.1 Deltaproteobacteria bacterium
TAACATGGTTGAAAATGCCCTCTATCAAGGATCCTTTCAATGGATGCCATATGATCCCGTCTGTCAATGAACAGCAGTCAGAAAAGGAACTGAGGCGCACCAAGATCAGGGGATGGATGGCTTGCGTTACAGCTCAGCGACCGGATTCTTGAAGCTGCAAGGCATAATGGCTGCGCACTTGGCGCAGACATGGGTCGTCTCCAGCAGATCAGAAAAGTAACTCAGGGAACGCCGGTTTTCCTTCAGCCGATCCCAACAACGCCGACGATCAAAATCATCTTCCTTCAGGGCCTGAACAGGGCAAGCTTCAATGCATTTTCCGCATTCCTGTCCGGCCTTGAGCAGACAGGCCTCCTCAGTTTCTATCAGGGGATGGTTTCCCAGTTGAGCCTCTGTCACGAGGCTTCCGAATCGACCCGTGCAGCCCGCCGGTGTGATTAACATATGGTGAACACCGAATCGACCCAGGCCAGCCAAATAACCAAGATGCTTATGAGACCAGCGAGCCATTAGTGCGACCTCATCAAAATTGTGTGTAGCTGGTGTGAGACCTGATTTGAAACCATGCTCGTCTAAAAGGTCACCCAGGGCACTGGTTAACCGACCAATAAGATCATTCGTCTGAACATAGGCTAAGCCCCAGTTTCGGCAAGGCCTGTTACCCTCTCTGTTTTCTTTGACCAATTCTTTTTTGAAAGGGATGAAGAAGACAACCACTGACCTGGCAGTAGGCAGGAGATCTTGCGGATAGAGGTGCTCATGATATGCGATATCGGGGAGTTGATCGAATCGCTGATCAATTAAGGCAGTCACCACAAGCGGCCGCTGCCACCACCCTTCACTGCCCAATCGTCCTGGTTCGGCCTCTATAAAACGTTGGGTAACCTCTCTCAAAATCTCGATTGTGATTTCTTTTACCATTAGGATTGCCCTCCTCCTTTCATTTCGATAATACAGATGTTGATAAGGCCGCCCCGGTGAAATGGACCCTGTATTTCACAGGGCAGGCAAAATTCACAGAAATTGGTTGAAAAACCTATAAAACTCGGGTACAAAAATCAAGAAGGTATGTCCCTAAACGATCTTGAGATGCTGTCACGATACGGCCTCTCTTGGCAAGTTTTGCCTTAACAGGGTGTAAGGGTAGTTATTTGGCGCTGATTTATTGAAGAGACCTTTCAAAAACGTCCCCTTTCGCCTCCCGCCTCGGCGGGACGTTGCGTTCGGATTTTAATCCTCAAAATATTCAATATATTCCTGCGGTTAAAATCCTCACACGCTTTGATCTTGAATCCCGCTGACAGCGGGAAACGTTTTTCAAAGGTCTCTTATATGGGAGTGCAATTATGATTAATGTTATTGTTGCCGGCGCTGCCGGCCGGATGGGGCAGCGGATTGTTCACATGATTTATCAGAACCCCGAAACAGCACTGGCAGGTGCATTCGAACTTCCCGGACACCCGAGCGTCAGTGAAGATGCGGGCCTTGTGGCCGGTGTGGGAGATTTGGGAGTGAAGATAGCCGGTACTCTAAAAGAGGTGATCGACAGGGGAGATGTGTTAATTGATTTTACTGCACCTGAAGCCACATTAAAAAATGTTAAGGCCGTTGCTTTACGGGGAAAAACGGCAATGGTGATTGGCACCACCGGTATTAAGGGTGAGATGCTGGATGAGGTTGAAACCCTTGCCAGGAAGATCCGGTGTGTCCTGGCCCCTAATATGAGCGTTGGAGTCAATGTCATGTTTAAGATTGCCGGGGAGATGGCGCGGATCTTGGGGAATGATTATGATATGGAAATCTTGGAGGTACATCACCGGCTCAAAAAGGATGCCCCGAGCGGGACAGCCATGCGCCTGGCTCAGATATTGGCTGACGCCTCGGATAGGGACCTGGAAAAGGTGGGAGTATACGAACGGAAAGGGATGATCGGTCAAAGGACCGATGAAGAGATCGGCATCCAGACATGGCGTGCAGGTGATATTACCGGTGAGCATACGGTGATGTTCGGAGGAATAGGTGAGAGGCTTGAATTAATACACAGGGCCCACAATCGCGATAACTTTGCCAGGGGGGCCGTGCGGGCTGCCCTGTGGGTGACAAAACAGCCGGAAGGTCTGTACGATATGCAGGATGTGTTGGGGTTAAAGTAAGGGAAGGGCCTAAAATGCCTAAAATTGAGGTACGTCAGAAAGGATAAAATGAAATTGATTGACTATGCAGAAAGACTGAAACAGCTTCCGCCCTATCTTTTTAAGGAGATTGATCGAAAAAAAGCCGAGGTTATGGCGAGGGGTGTTGATATTATTGATCTCGGCGTGGGTGATCCTGACCTTTCTACTCCCCAGCATATTATTGCCGAGATGAAAAGAGCCGTAGATGATCCCGCGAACCACAGGTACCCGTCATATTCGGGTATGAACGATTTCAAGGGGGCGGTTGCCGGGTGGTATCAGGAGAGGTTTGATGTCGGCCTTGATCCCGATACAGAGGTGGTGACCCTGATCGGGAGTAAGGAGGGGATTGCGCATCTTCCCTTAGCCTTTATTAATCCAGGGGATCTCGCTTTAGTTCCCAGCCCAGCATATCCTGTATATAATATTGCCACGCTCTTTGCCGGTGGAGAGTCTTATTTCATGCCCCTGTTGAGTGAGAACAACTTTCTCCCTGATCTGAACAGCATTCCTGATGAGGTGGCATCGAGAGCCAGGGTCATATTCATCAACTATCCGAATAATCCTACTGCCGCGGTTGCTGACCTTAAATTCTTTGAGCAGGTGGTGGAATTTGTGGCCAGACATAATATCTTGGTTTGTCACGACGCCGCCTATACCGAGATGGCCTTCGACGGTTATCGTCCTCCCAGTTTTTTAGAGGCGGAGGGAGCTAAAGAGGTAGGTATGGAGTTTCATTCTCTATCCAAGACATATAACATGACCGGATGGCGGATCGGGTTTGCAGTGGGAAACGCAAAAGGGATAGAGGGCCTTGGGGCTGTGAAGAGCAATATAGATTCCGGTGTTTTTCAGGCTGTTCAGAGAGCCGGTATTGAGGCAATTCAGGGTGACCAATCCTGTGTCAGGGAGATGATTCAGGTTTATGAGAGACGGAGAGACTTAATGGTTAGGGGCCTCAGGGATTCAGGTTTTGAGGTAGACCCACCTAAGGCAACCTTTTATCTATGGGTGAAGGTCCCTGAAGGTTACACTTCAACCCAAATTACGACAAGGCTCTTAGAGGATTCAGGTTTAGTGGTGACCCCGGGAAATGGTTTTGGAGACCCGGGAGAAGGGTATTTCCGTATAGCATTGACACAGAACAGGGAAAGGCTCGGTGAGGCATTGGATAGGCTGAGGAAATTGAGTTTTTAGGTAGTGTCGATCCATAAATGGCTATTTTCCGCAATCTCAGCGTCAGACTCAAATTTTA
>JAOZQV010000399.1 GCA_029932035.1 Deltaproteobacteria bacterium
TCTTCACTCCCTCCAAGGTGCTTGGACAGAGTTCATGGGGTGTTTCGGGCATCTCCGCTTCCGCATCGAGGATAGTAACAGGCCAACCCCCTATAAGCATACGTACGCACATCAGGTGCACCACCCCGGGTTGTCGCAGTTCGCCGTTCCAGTGGAATCCCCGAACAAGCCGCTCATCTCTCAGCCAACCCTCGACAACCAATTGATCATCCTCTAAGGGATAAGTTCGCAATTTAAATCGCCGTTCATGGACCGGAGTTCCCTTAATAAGTTCCTTTAATCGACTCATAAATATTCTCCAGTAAGTTACCTGAGATAAGAGAAGAGGGCAACTCCAAGGACAAAAATGATTAACCCCATAACCCGTATGGTCTCAGGCTTTGCTTTAATGAACCACCATTCCATTAGGGCTTTGGTCTGTTGTGGAGGGGCCATATAAAAATAGACCCCTTTTGATGTAGCCAACAATCCTAAAATAAAGATCAGCCAAAATATGTCTCTGTTGAAAAAAGCCCCGATTATCAGGACAACTCCGAAAATAAATGGCAAGAAAGACAACCTCTTCACCTTTTCGGTAAGAAACATTCTCTTGAAAATATCCCTTGTCTTTTCGGTAAAAACTATCAGGGATGTACCTGCAACGATCCATAAAAGAGCTATAATATAAAGTAATGCTGTCATGTTTACCTCCAGGTTGATAAATTCTGTTAGCCGTTTATTTGGTTAAGGGTAAGGCGCATCTTGAGCGTACCAATAACAAATACCCAATACCCCCACTTAAAGCCAGGATCTTCGACCAGTATCCAGCATCGAGCATCCAGTATCCAGTACATTTTACATACAATGGTTCAATTTGAAAGGAAAATCATTAGGGTAAGCCCCAAAACCTGTTTACTCACACATAAGCGTATGAGGTAAAAATAGTGTCAAATAGGATTATAACAGCTTGTTTTAATGATAACCTGAAGATAACTTGAAAATTCTTGACAATATTGGACCTTAATGCTACTAAGTTATCATTATGTATTCTTGATTCCTCGGCATTCCTTTTCGACTGTCATGGGAGCACTAAAATGAGCACAGACCAGGAACAATTTAAAGATGAGAAAGAAACCCGGCAAGGCCTCTTAGGGATTGATTCGAACAGGCCGCCGCATGAACCTGTCAAAGGGGTTCCCGGCGATCTATCTCCTGATGATGAGGTCATAGACCTTGTAGACGTCGTTATTAAAGGGGAAAAACCCCAGGATGTGGAGACTGAGGAAGCAGTCATTGAGGAAAAGACTGCAGAAGATCGAGATGACACCTTTGCCTCTCTCGATTTTGATTTTAAAACCCCCGAGGATTTCGAAGAACCGGCCATAGATACCTTTACAGAGCTTCCTCAGGATGACTTGGCTGAGGTGGTGGCAAGTTTAGAGGATGAGGATACAACCGATGAATCCGGGTCTACAGCCATTTCTAAAGAGCTCCCTGCTATTTCAACGGAAAGGCTTGAGGATATAATTACCGAAGCGGTCAAGGACGTTGTAGAGAGGGTTACAAGAGAAACCATGTCTGAGGTTGCTGAAAAGGTAATCAAAGAGGCTATTGAAGGCCTGAAGCAGAGTCTTGAACCACCGCCGCCGTAGCCTTTGGTTCCAGCGGTTTTATCAAAAACCCCATAAGAGCGAACATGCAGACCTCCTTAAGTGGAGACCTTTGAAAACGTTCAATTTTGGTCAAGATCAAGGCGCATGAGGATTTTAACCACAGGAATCCCGCTTACAGCGGGATTAAATATTTCGAGGATTAAAATCCAAATGCAACGTCCCGCCGAGAAGGCGGGAGGCGAAATGGGGCGTTTTTCGAAGGTCTCTGGTCGAGTCCCGCCTGAGACAGCCTTCTTCCCTTTGACTTTCATTTGACATTTGAGCTTTTTCATTTGATATTGTCACCCATAATGAGCAGATTAAAGACCCATACAAATTAGGACGAAAAAACTGCCACATTTGAAATTTGTTTTTGGATTCATACTCATAATCTTACTCTTAATCATAATCGTTTTGAGTAAGATTACGATTATGATTAAGATTACGAAATAGAGAAGTTATTTCGTTCAGGCACTATATATTCTGAGGAGTGTTTGATAGATGAAAAATGAATTAATGGCAAAGAGTTACGAATCTAAGAGTGTTGAGCAGAAATGGTACGAATACTGGGAAAACAACGGTCTCTTCAAGGCAGAAGCCACCTCTGACAAGGTCCCCTATTGCATCGTGATTCCACCCCCAAATGTCACCGGGACCTTGCACATGGGCCATGCCCTGAACAATACCCTTCAAGATATCCTCTGTCGTTTCAAAAGGATGAAAGGGTTTAATGTGCTGTGGCAGCCGGGCACCGACCATGCGGGGATCGCCACCCAGAACGTGGTGGAAAAGGATTTGGCAGCGGGAGGCACAGACCGGTACGCTGTTGGAAGAGAGAGATTCATTGAATTGGTCTGGGAGTGGAGGAAGAAATACGGCGGGCTGATAATTAATCAATTAAGAAGATTGGGCTGCTCCTGCGACTGGAGCAGAGAACGATTTACCATGGATGAAGGGTTGTCCAAGGCAGTAAAGGAGGTCTTTGTACGCCTCTATGAGGAAGGGCACATTTATCGTGGAGATTACATCATAAACTGGTGCCCCAGATGCCATACCGCCTTGGCCGAAATTGAAGTTGAACATAAAGAGAAAGAAAGCCATCTTTATTATATTCGCTATCCTTTTCAAAGCGGGGAGGGGCATCTGACAGTTGCCACCACCCGACCGGAGACCCTTTTGGGAGACACTGCCGTGGCCGTTAACCCTGAGGACGATCGGTACGCGGCGTTGTCAGATCCCCATGTCCTGTTGCCCATTCTCAATAAGCCCATCCCGGTCATCTTCGATAAATACGTGGACATGGCATTCGGCACCGGGGCGCTTAAAATTACCCCTGCCCATGATCCAAATGACTTTGAAATAGGGAATACCCACCATCTTGAGAGGATCAAGGTGATTGACGAAAACGGCATGATGAATGATTTGGCCGGCCCATACCAGGGAATGGAAAGGTTTGAATGCCGTGAAAGGATCATAGAAGACCTGAAAATGGCGGATCTCCTCGAAAAGACAGAGCCTTACCAGAACGCAATCGGGCACTGCTACCGCTGCAAGACCATGATCGAACCCCTCCTTTCAAAACAGTGGTTTGTGCGGACCGGCCCCCTTGCCAAAGAGGCAAGCAAGGCGGTCAGAGACGGAAAAACTACGATTTTTCCCGCCAACTGGGAAGGGGTATATTTTGAGTGGATGGATAACATCAAGGACTGGTGTATTTCCCGACAGATCTGGTGGGGGCATCGGATCCCTGCATGGTACTGCCAGGAATGCGGAGCGGTCCAGGTGGCC
>JAOZQV010000063.1 GCA_029932035.1 Deltaproteobacteria bacterium
ACCGGGGCCGATCAAGAGGCTTGATTATACCGTTTTTGGTGTTTGTGTTGGTATAGTGTTGGGTATTAAAAAAGGCTTAGAGGGCCAGTTTCTCTAAGCCTTTGATATTCTTGGCTCCCCGGGACGGACTCGAACCGCCGACAAGGTGGTTAACAGCCACCCGCTCTACCGACTGAGCTACCGAGGAACAATTTTTATCTAAACAAGGTGGTTAATCCCGCTTACAGCGGGAGCCCACCTTTCCATTCGAGATAGGATCACTGATAAAGATATAAACCCATATCAAAGGCGAAGATAAAGATTTTATCAAAATTGTGTTTTTCAGTCAACAAAATTTTTCGACCCGGGTTCGTGCAAAAACAAAGGTACTTTATGTAAATTTTCGATTTTTTATCCTCAGAGGCCCTCTCCATCACGGAAAAAATATAGCCTTTCGGTATTTCATTGGCTAAATAGGCCAAATCTGATATGATTTAATAAAAGTATTGCAGATATTATCTCAAGCTTTCAGAGGTGCAAAATGAAGGTGTCATTATCAAGCCTGAGGATGAAGAAGGCCGGGAACAATAAGGACGTTGCCTCTCTCCTTTCTGAATGGATAGGGCCCCACACTTCAAAAGAACAGGCCCAAGTGGAAAACTATGGGGAAACGAGGGGGACGGAACTGGGAAACAACAGACCGATAGAGCCGAAATCAACTCGGTTCAGGGGCCATAGCATTGTAAAATGGATTTTCTTTATCCTGGTCATCACTTACATGGTTATCTCTTATTACCGTGTACCCATCTTGACCGCTCTTGGGAACTATCTGATTGTCGAGCATCCATTGAAAAAGGCGGATATGATCGTATGTACACCGGGCAGCCCGCTTGAACAGAGCCTGATGGCTGCCGAGCTTTATAAGAGAGGTCTAGCCCCCCGCATCTTTATACCTGAAGAAACCCCTCCCGATGGTCTTGAGATTCTTAAGGCGCAAGGGGGTCGCTATCCTGAAACGAGTGGGCTTTTTATTGCTGCACTGAAGAGCCTAAACGTTCCGGAATCTGCCTTTCTAATAGGTAAACTTACTGTAGACAGCATTCAGGAAGAGGCAGAAGAGGTCAGGGAAGTGGTCATAAATGAAAGTTACGGGTCCATTATCATTGTGACATCCCCATCTCGTGCCAGACGGACCTATTTGATTTTTGAGAAGGTCTTTGAGGGGGAGAAATTGGAGATCATGATCTCCCCTTCCCGGTATTCTAATTTTAAGGCAGATAACTGGTGGCAAAGGGACAAGTATGTCAATGAGGTCGTTTTCGAGTTCCAGAAGTTGGTTTATCATACAATAAAAAATCTGTGGTAAATTATACCCTGAGGAGGCATTTCTCGTGACCTCAAATTATGAGAAGATCATAATGGGAAATCTTTCAAGGCTTTTTTCTCAACCACCTTCCCGTCTGCACAGATCTCTTGGGGCAGAAAGGAGTGGTGAGTCTCTTTTACTCCGTGCCTTTGGGCAAGATTGTTCTATTGATCATGAAAAGGTGACTTTATCTCGTAGTGAGGGTGTTGATCCAAAAAGTCTTCTCGTCTCCCTTTATGCCCTCCATGCCAACCCGGAACAGCTTCAGCTTGAGCCCTTTAAGTCATTCAAAGACTTTCCAGGAAGCATGCCCTATCAAGGCGCTTTCAGCGCTAACAGCGAGAGAGTGCTTGCCCCCTATGTCCCCCTGATAAAAGAAAGGGAAGAAGATATCAAAGCGGTTTTTGATGGAGAGGATGGCCATGACGGAGACTTCTCCCTTATCCTCTACCCCCTTCCTAAAATTGCCCTTTACTACATCTTCTATTTGGCTGACGAAGAATTCCCCGCATCTGTCACATCTCTTTTTTGTGCCAATGCCTTGTCTTTTATGCCCCTCGACGGATTAGCCGATGTGGCAGAGTACACATCAAAGGAGATTATTCGACTTGTCAAGAAATAGGTCACAAGCCGAAGGAAAGCGCTCATCCAAAGTCAGCATGATTCTTGTCCTAACATTAGCGGCAATCATCTACTTTGCAGGCCTGAGCGGATACCCCCTGTTGGACCCCGATGAAGGGCGTTACGCAGAGATCCCTCGTGAGATGCTCGAGAGCGGGGATTTCATCACACCCCACCTCAATTATGTAAAATACTTCGAAAAGCCCCCCCTCTTTTACTGGGCTGTTGCCGGCTCAATGGCTCTCTTTGGACAACATGAATGGGCCGTCCGGATTGTGCCCGCCCTGGCAGGTTTCCTGACGGTTCTCTTAATAATGGCATTGGGAAAGCGTTTTTTCGGGATGCGGACCGGTGTGATGGCTGGTTGGGTGTACCTTACCAGCATAATCCCTCTGATACTGGCCCGTCTACCGATAATCGACGGTCTCTTCAGCCTCTTCCTCACCGCCACCTGGGGGGCCTGGTGGTTAGGCTATGTTGCGCCGGCAGGGCAAATCAAACGGCTCTGGTACTGCACAGCCTGGGCGTGCATGGGTCTGGCCTGCATGACCAAAGGGATTGCCGCCATTGCCCTGACAGGATTGATTCTCTTCGCCTTTATAATCGTAAGACGAGACTTCAACGCACTCCGAGCTATGGCATGGGTCCCCGGGCTGTTGATTTTCGCCCTCATTGTACTCCCCTGGCATCTCGCAGTGACTTCCCTCAACCCTGAATTTGCTCATTTCTACTTTGTCGTACAGCACTTCGGTCGTCTGTTGGCTGAAGAACACTCCAAACCGATCTGGTTCTTTCTGGTCATCTTTCCCGCTGGTATGCTGTTCTGGACCGCCCTCTTTTTCCCTGCCATTGCAAATGCGTTCAAGCGCGCTGCAAGAGCCATTAAGCTCCCCACAAATTTGCATAGAGAAAAAGGTGAAAGAGGAGGTTTACACGAGGCCACAAACGGGGATCAGAAAGCCAATGAATCCGAAGGAGTTCTGTTCCTGATCATCTGGGTCGTGGCCGTTTTGGGGCTGTTCAGCCTCAGCCGGAGCAAACTTGTGCCTTACATCCTTCCGGCCTACCCGGCCATGGCCCTGCTGATCGCATCGCACCTTATCAATGGGGGTCTGGCGAGGTCTTCGACCCGCTGGTGTACCGGGATCACTGCGGTCCTGCTCCTTATCCCTATTCCGGTCATCTCCTACTATGCTCAAAGTCAGGATATGCTCCCTGCCAGTGCATTGGTCTGGCCTGTCAGAGTCGCTCAGTGTGCACTGTTGTTTGGAAGTGTAATGTTAGCCATTGCAACCTTTAAACGGAGACTGATTCCGGCCGCAACGGGTCTTGTCCTGGTGGCGCTTATGCCCTCCATGATTATGATCGTTCCGACAGTGGCTAACTACAGAAAGGTGGGCGGGTTTATAAAGGCCATGCCCGGTCCTCTGCCGGCCCAGATAAAAATAGCCGAATGGCGAAACTACGACCAGGGGTTGAGTTTCTACACACACCGACGGACAATCTTAGTGGACAACATTGGTGAGCTGAGGTTCGGGAGTACCATAGGGGACCACAAGGATTTTTTTCTTCAGGGAGAAGAGAGCCTTAAACGCCTTGCGAGAGAGGGGCCTCTCCTCGTAAATATACGCCCTGGTGACTGGCCCAAGGTCAGTCGCTGGGGCATGTTTCGCCCGGTGGCCGCAAACAGCACCAATGTCATGGTAGGCAACGACGAATTTTTCCGAATCACCGGACTGGCGCCTTGGCCGGACAAGGCCGTAACACCGCCTCCACTGCTCCTGCTGCCGCGAACGCTGAATCCACATGAGACTAAATGAAATGACTAAGGATCAGGGATAAAATAACTCCATTTCCTAATCGTAATCATAATCATAATCTTACTCAAAATGATTATGATTTATGATTAAGGTTACGAGTATGATTATGAACTTTTTGGCAATGGCGGACAGGTCTTGTGAAAACCACCCATTATAAGTCACGAAGTTCCTTAACTTTAGGCATTTTAGCTCATTTTAGGCATTTTGGACATTTAGATCAGTTGTAGACAGAGATTCTAAAAAAATGGGTGTTTTGGCGAGATATCTCATCAGGGAGTTTTTTAAAATTCTGATCATATGCCAGGCTGTTTTTATAGCAATCTATCTGATAATCGATTTTGCCAGCGGGATTGATGATTTCATAAAGGCCAATTCGCCAAAGAGTGTAATGTTTTCTTATTTCGCCTACAAGATCCCCTCCATCGCTGTTCAGATGCTGCCCGCAGCCACCCTTACTACCATCATTATCATGTTCAGTATGATGAAAAGAAACAACGAAATCACGTCCTTGAAAGCGTGCGGGGCTAACGTCTGGAGAATCTCTCAGCCGGTCATCATCACTGCGCTCTTCCTGTCCATTGCCCTGTTCCTCTTTTCAGAAGCCATCGTCCCTCTTACCAGTTCCAAGGCTAATGATATATGGAGAATCGATGTCAAAAAGGAGAAACCAGGTCGTTTTCACGGGCGAAATCATATCTGGCACAAGGGAGACAACTCGATCTATTGGATAAGGCAATTCGATAGCGATAAAATGATTATGTTGGAACCTACTTTATATTTCTTTGATTCATCTTTCCGGTTGATCAAGAGAATAGATGCTCAATCAGGAATCTGGAAGGATGGAATATGGAAAATCAGGAATGGTATCACTCAAGACCTCGAGAAGGATGGGGGCTATAATATGAGCAGGTTCAAAGAGCTTGAATTAAGGCTTCCCGAAAGGCCAGAGGACTTTGTGAGAGAAGAGAAAGAGCCGGAAGAGATGGGTTATCAGCAGTTAAAGCGATTTGCTGAAAGGCTCAGGTCAGAAGGCTATGATGCCACTATGTATTTTGTCGACATAAACATAAAGCTCGCCTTTCCCTTTGTCATCCTGATTATGGCGCTTATCGGGATTCCGGTTGCCCTGTGGAAAAAGGATATGAGCACGCCTGTGGCTGTTTCCCTCGGCATTGTGCTCTGCTTTGCATATCTCCTTATCTTGGGACTTTCCCGGACCTTAGGCTTTGCAGGGATTCTACCGCCCATTCTTTCAGCCTGGCTCGCAAACAGTGTCTTTCTTTTCTTAGGAATTTATTTGATGATAAATGTGAACCGATAAGGTCTCACGCAAAGGCGCAAAGACGCAAAGAAAACCGACAGATTATTCCAATCCCCCACTGTTTAACGCATGTGCCAAAATGACATCGTAGACCAACTCCAACAAACCTGCTCTAACCCTTCTGTGAATGTGATAAACCACGTCAACACTGATCTTAGCAATCTCATTTTCAGCTTTTACCTTTGCGTATTTGCGTCTTTGCGTGAGTAAAAAGCGGATCCGCACAGGATTCAATTGGTAGCTGTCTCACCCCATTTTCGAAACACTAAAATCTGAGAAACACAAAACCATTATTAATGTCCTCAAATTCCGGTTTGGGCAACAGATTCATCCATTGTCTGTAGCGTTTCTCCTCAGCTACAAGTATAATCCGGTATTTGCCGGACTTGCTGTCAATAATTTTCCTGAGTTCTTTGATGGTTAACAGGCGCGAAGGGCTTGATTCATCACGGTCCAGCCCGTACCTGAGTTCACCGCCTTTTTCCAAAAGATAGATATTATCTCGCCTGTAAAACCAGCAGACCGCATGAACCAGATACTCATCCGAAACAACCATCGTCTCAGCATTGACCATATCCCGATTGCGCGATAAAAGCCTTCCCGGAGCCCTTTCCTCCATTACCTGATCCGGCAAGATAAAATGAGCGCTGAACAAAAGCATCAGGGGAGCAATAGCGTATAGCGCCAGTTTTTTCTTGGAATCAGATCTCATCGCAGATAAAAAGCAGGCACTGCTCCAGATTAAAAGACCTGCTGCCGCTACAACCCACTTCCAGGTTTCTGGCCGGCTATAGGCCCTGAATTCGATGAGATCCGTCGTCTGGCTAACCATAAGCATCACCGCAGCCCCCCCCATCAGAACAGCTAAGAATAATGCACAAATGGAAAACGTTTTTTGCTTGTCTCTTTCAACATAGTTCACAAGTCCGATCGCAACAATAATAGCGAGGGGCGAGAAACAAGGGAGGATGTATGGAATGAGCTTTCCACTGCAGGCTGAAAAGAACAAAAATGGAAACAGAAGCCAGCATATGGCAAAGCGGACGAGCGAATCTTTGCTCCGGACTACGCCTTTTGCCCCTGAAAAAACGGCAGGGAGAAGAAATATCCACGGTAAAGCGCCTCCCGTTAATATGGGAATAAAGTACCAAAAAGGCTTCGGATGCTGGCCCGCAATGGGAGAAATAAATCGTTTGATATGTTCGGTCCAGAAGAAATAGTTCCAGAAATCGCTCTCACGAAGATGAATCATTATGCACCAGGGAAGCGCGACAATTAAAAGCGTTAGAAGCGGAACCCAGGAGATTTTGATTAGTTCCTTGAAACGGCGCTCCCAGAGCATAAAGGGCACAATCGTTACGAGCGGCACTGCAAAGGCTAAGAATCCCTTTATGAGAAATGCCAGGCCGCAAAAGACCCCGAACAGGGCAAGGAAACCAAACTTCCTTGAAGACCTGTTTTCCTTGTAAGCGAAAAAAAAAGATGCCATGGCCCCGGTCAGGAGCATGGAAAGCATGCCGTCTAAGATGTTTATAGTCCCAAGGGCAAACACCAGCAGACAGGTGAGATACGCTGCTGCCCCAAGAATGCCGGTCCAGGATCCTCCTCCAAATCTCCTTAACAGCAAAAAAACCATCAGGGCCAAAATACCGGTTGCCAGAGCTGAGGTAAGACGTATGGAGAATGCGTTTTCACCAAACAGGGTTATGGAGAAAGCATTGAGCCAATACCCTAATACCGGTTTCTCGAAATATCTAAGGCCGTTAAGACGCGGCACAATCCAGTCTCCTGAGGCAATCATTTCACGCGGGATCTCAGCGTACCGTGACTCGTCCGGAATAGAAATGGGCCGCGCCCCAAGCGGCAGGAGATAAAGAATAAGAAAAAGGGCTATTACGGCAATAGAATATTTCTTCATAACTGAACTATTCCTCCACTTCCTGACAGGAAACCCATCCTTCCCGGCCTGGAATCTCCCTATCGGCAACTGCGGAACGTCTAATCCTTTGTTCAGCAGTCAGCAGATCTTTAAGGGGAACGAACTCTGCCCCAATCGACTGTGCCATTTCCAGAAACCGATCAAACATCTCAAGGCAAATAATCCCCTCTACTTCAGCGTGAACGGTCAGAACATTGAGCTTTTCAGGTCTCATAAGAGAAAGTATGTACTCGTTATAATTGGCATCTGATATGCCATTATGCCCGATTACTTCGTCGTATGTTGGAAGGGTAACGGGGATCTGGGGTTGAGGAAGCGCCTTTCCTCTGACGAGAGGGTAGAAGATTTCTTCACCCCTACAGTCACTGTTATAACCAAAAGGGAATTTGGCCTTTTCCAAGAGAACAAGGTCATTGCATTTCCAGGCAGGAACTGCAGAACAGGTAGGTTGGCGGCCGAGGATATCCGTAAGAAGGGCAACCCCCGTGTCTAAGCAGTGAAATATGGCATCACCCTTCATTCTCTCTATGTTTGCCTGCCATCCATGATGATCCCAGGCATGCAGCCCCGCTTCATGCCCGGCGTCCGAGACAGAGCGTATAATATGGCCTAACTTCCGACCTATGACAGGTCCCGGCCAAAGAGTACCACGGAACAGGATGTCCCACCCATAAAGGCTTGAAGCCTTTGTCCTCAGCATCTTCAGAAAGAACCTGGGACGGATCAATCGCCACAAATGTCGGCCCATGTTATCCGGCCCAACCGAAAAGAAGAACGACGCGCTGACTGCATGATCAGATAAAAGCCTACACAACGCCGGGACGCCATATTTCGTTCCCCTGAAGGTATCAACGTCGATCCTCAGGCCTATTTGCATGGGAAACCCTGATATATATTATTTACAAACTACTGATTCCTTATCTACGATCTCAAACTCTCCACACCTGATAGCTTCCCGCAAGAAGAAGTCTAAGGTTTCTTCAACGGATTGTTCAAGTTCAACAGCAGGTCTCCAGTTCAACAGGCGTCTGGCATTTTGAATACTCGGTTTGCGGTGCTCAATATCCTGGTAGCCTTCGCCATAATAGGTTCTGCTTTCAACCTCCCTGAAACCCGCAAAGGGGGGGAATTTTGAATGCAGGGGATGCTCATTAAACTTAGACACCAAAAGCTCGGCCAAATCCCTTATGCTGGCCTCATTTTCGGGACTGCCGATATTGATTATCCTGCCGTCGCAAACACCACCTTTGTTTTCTATAATCCTGAAAAGACACTCCACACCATCAGAGACATCCGTGAAGCATCTTTTTTGGTTCCCGGAATCAATGAGCTGAATCGGTGTGCCCTCAACAAGATTCAGGATTAGCTGTGTTATGGCTCGTGAACTGCCGATGCGAGCTGACATGAGGCTGTCCAATCTCGGTCCAATCCAGTTGAAAGGCCTGAATAAAGTAAACTGCAATCCTTTCTGAGCGCCATATGCCCAGATAACCCTGTCCAACAACTGCTTGGAGCATGAGTAAATCCATCGCTGCATCCGGATGGGGCCTAAAACCAGTTTGGAATTGTCCTCATCAAAGTTCTCATCCTCACACATCCCGTACACTTCAGAGGTGGAAGGAAAAACAATCCGTTTTCCATACTTGACGCAATACCTTACCACCCTGAGATTCTCCTCAAAATCAAGCTCAAAAACCCTTAAGGGATTGCGGGTATACTCAATAGGTGTAGCAATAGCAACCAATGGTATGACGATGTCACATTTTCTTATGTGGTATTCGATCCACTCACGATGAATCGAAATATCACCTTCATCAAAGTGAAATCCGGGTCTGCCTAAGAGGCGCTGAATATAGTCAGACCGCAGATCCATCCCGTGCACTTCGTATTTACCACTCTCTAAGAGCCTTTCACTTAAGGCGTTCCCTATAAAGCCGTCAACACCCAGGATCAGGACCCTCTTTTGCCTGCCCGCTTCTACCCGACTGCTTGCCCGTTCTCCAAAACTCATCCCCTCCACCAGACCGAGTTCGGCACTGAGCTGGGACCCGCTCATGTACACGCCACCTTCTGTCTGACCGAAATCAACACTCACCGCCCCTTTCCCGCAAGCGATAACCAGCGGGTCGACCGAAAGAATCGTCCCTGGTCTTGACCCTTCGCCTCGATCCCCGACTTCCGTTACCATCCATATGAAGCACTTCCTGTCACCAACATGGCTGAAGGCCCCGGGAAAGGGCCGGGTCACAGCCCGCACCAGGCCCCTGACTTCCGTGGCAGATCCGGACCAGTCTATTTCGCCATCCTCAGGGCCCCGCCCCCCGTAATATGTTGTATTGGAGTGATCCTGGGGATCGCGCGGCGCCGTACCTCCCGCTACGAGAGGAAGAATCTCGTCCAACATTTCAGAAGTGGTCTCTGCCGCCTTTTCATGTAGAGACCTTGCCGTATCACCATCTGATATTTCAATGCTCTTTTGACAAAGAATATCTCCGTCGTCCGGATTAGGCGTCATATAATGCAGAGTAACTCCCGTTTCCTTCTCACAGTTTACAAGGACCCAGTTGATAGGGCTCCTACCCCGATATTTAGGGAGAAGGGAGCCGTGGAGATTCAGGCATCCCTTGGGGGGAATATCCAATATGGGGGGCCGGACAAGATTGCGGTAGTAAAAAGAGAAGATGATGTCAGGTGCAATCTCCCTGATCTTCTTCACCCAGAGGGGATGGTTGATATCCTCAGGGGCATAGACCGGGATGTTCCGCGAAGCAGCCAATTCTGCAACGGATTCAAACCAGATGTTTTCCTCCGGGTCATCTTTGTGCGTAAAAACCGCGGCAATTTCAAAACCGTTCCGCAAAAGCGCTTCAATACCCCTGCATCCAATTGTATGATAAGCTAAAACGACTGTTCTCATATATAAAGACCTCGTTATTCAGGTTTCGGGATCGTAGTCTTGTTCCCGTGTTCCACTACTCTGCGAACGGATACCTTGCTCCCCGCTGCCTACTGCTTACTCCTTACCTCTAAGGAGCTCTTTCCCATAACGCTCTCCACAAAATATCGTGGACGCGCCCTCACATCGCTATAGATTCGCCCGATATATTCTCCGAGCAGTCCCATACCAAGGAACTGGGCCCCGATGAAGATAAAAAGGATGGCAAACAGGGTAAAAACCCCGGCAGCGGCCCAACCGGGGCCGTAGATCAATCTCATTACAAAAAGGAATATGCCAAAACCTACACCGAGGACGGATATGATTACGCCGAGCAGATTCAAGAGACGCAAGGGAAAAGTTGTCATGCTGGTCAACAGGTCAAACTGCAGGTTAATGAGCTTCCATAATCCGTACTTTGAATCACCGGCAGACCGCTCTGCATGGTGTACATCTATCTCTGCTGTAGCCCCGGCAAAGTTGTTTGCAAGCACAGGGATAAAGGTGCTCCTTTCATGACATTGGAGCATGGCGTCAACTACTCGTCTATTGTAGGCCCTCAGCATGCAGCCATAGTCATGCATCCCCACACCGGTGGACATCTGAACGATCTTGTTGACCATATGGGACGCCCACCTCCTGAAAAGCGTATCGCGCCTGTGCATTCTGACGCTTCCAACCACATCGAATCCCTCGTCGGCCTTCTTGACCAGCTTTTGAATTTCCTCGGGCGGATTCTGAAGATCTGCGTCTAAAGTAATGACGATATCCCCCCGTGTCTCTGCAAAACCGGCCATAATAGCCGAATGCTGGCCATAGTTCCTGTTTAAGAGGAGTCCGACTATTCTCCCGGGGTTCTGTTCTGAGGCCTTTGTGATAATATTTCGCGATTCATCGCAACTCCCGTCATCAACAAGGATGATCTCAAAATCCCTTTCCATCCCTATGCAGGTGTTCAGACACCGTTCTAAGAGTTCTTCAAGATTTTCCTCCTCGTTAAACACGGGAATGACGATGGAGATTGTTGATTGTTGATTGTTAATTGTTGATTGCTCCTTTTCCATAATTTCCTCAATGGCTTCCTTCAGTTGCCTGTTTATACTTATCAATCAATTAACGACTTAACCCAAAATTAGCCACAGACCCACACAGACAAAGACACATATGAAAAAATTGTAAACTACTTTTACGTTTTTATGAACGATGCCGATCATCGATATTGATATCGTTAATTTGTTTTGCTCTTCGCAAAAGTTTATCGTCAGTAGTCAAAAGATATTCCCATCGCATGCTGAAATAACCAGATTTGTTCAGTATTATTATTAACTTTCTTGATAACAGTATCAATCTCCCGAATCAGTGTAACCAGATTGGCTCGGATAAAACTCATTTTAGGCGCAGGGATACGATTATGTTTAATATCTGGCGGAATATGTTTGTGATGAGGCTGGGTGCTTTGCAAACTTTGATCGTCTGGATGAGGCTGAGAGTCATACCAGTATAATTTTTCTTTATCTTTCCAAATCTCATAACCATACCAATCTATGATGCATGGTAAGCGATCATATAAGATTCGCTCACGAACAATAAGTCGGATTTCTTGGTCAAACAACAATGTACCTGCCACTCGTGCAAGTGAGATACCTCTCCGTACAAAAGTTATTGTGGAATGACGCACTGATGGGAATATCTCCGTCAGTGTGTATAAGAACAGCTCATAGTCCTCTGGGGTGCGCAATGGGTTGTTCATGCGGCAACTCGTACCAGTCCTGTCAGACTCGCTGTTTTTTGCTGGATTTGTTGAACTTTATTGCGATAATCTGCCTGACGTGTGAGCCATGTTCTGTAAATGCTGGCCCACTCGCCGAAGTCCAATATCCAACTATCATCTTCTGGCTCTTCACCGCTGATATACGCGGCGTAAAAAATCTCTGAACGAACATCATACTTTCGTTCGAAGATTAAAAGCTCATCTTCAAGCGCGTGAATATCTGTTAGTAGCTCGTGTAGATTCATGGCTTGCCTCCATAAGTGATTATAGTTGCGGAAGTAAATCAGCAATATTTTGTGCCCAAGACACAAAGTCAGTATAAATCTTGGCAATTTTTCCCCTGGTTACTTTGAACATCAGGAGAGGGTCAGCTGTCATGCTAGTCATGCTGGACAGACAGTCTTCACGCATTTCTTTTCCTCGATTAGCAGTATTGACAACAGCTTCTGGCGAATTCCAGTCGCCAAACTCTTGCTGTGCAATGAAGTCGGGATTGATATAGACGCAATCTTCCATCCATTCATGCCTCAAGAGCTTTTCTGTGATTGTCGTTTTCCCTGAGCCGTTCGGCCCAGCTACAACGATAAGCCTTGATCTCTGCATGTCTTTCATATCGACATAGAATCTTGCCGGCAGGGCACCGCCTCGCCGATTACAGTCTCAAGTTTCTTAAAATGCAAAGCCAGGGCTTCGCGCTTGCGTGCGCGGGCTTCATCGCCAGCCTGCTTTATCAGCGCCACAAGTCGCTTTTCAGCAGTTTCTTGATTTTTGTCATTTGAATCGAATCTTTGCTCCATAGCACAATTAACCCCCATAATATTCGTTATGCTCAATCCACAAGGGTGAGCGACGGACTGGGGACTCTGAAAAGAAAGAACCAAAGAAATTCCCGTCCGCTCGACCCGCTTGTTCGGCTGACTCACAGCTTTGAGAGCCAGCCCTCTGGTAAGCTAAGTCTCAAATGCTTCCATCCCTGAACGGCCATTGTTCGGGTCCACATCATCCGGCACGATATCCAGTA
>JAOZQV010000400.1 GCA_029932035.1 Deltaproteobacteria bacterium
GGGGGGAGTGCGCCATGAACTGGATAACCAGGCTGATCTTGAAAAGATACAAACGGCGGCTGGAAGTCAAAATACAAACCCACAGATATGACACGGAAGTTTCCCGCAACCTGGAATGCGTACAGTACCTATTGGACAAGAAATGAAATATACGATAAAGGCACATCCGACCAAGTATAATGGGGTCAAGTTTCGGTCACGATTGGAAGCACGATGGGCTGCTTTTTTCGACCTATGTTTATGGGATTGGGAGTATGAGCCGATTGACTTAGACGGTTGGGTCCCCGATTTTCGCGTTACGTTCCCATGCTCACATTCAGAATGTTCCGGTAGCCACTCTCTCTTAGTAGAAATCAAGCCATATTATAGCATTAGTGAATTTCAAGGGCACCCTTGCACTAGGTACGCATTTGGGTTCTGTGATGACGGGCCGACAAGGATTGAAATTCCTGCCGATGCTTCTGCCTCATTCGGGGTCAACCCTAGCGTTACGGAATTTGAAATGTGCCACGGTCATGGTGGTGGGATTTACGATATCAGTGGATGGGTTGATGGCGCAAGAGAACTATGGAAAACCGCAGGCAACAAAGTTCAATGGCTTCCGAAATAACAGATGAATGACAAAGAGAAGATCCCAGGCGGCTACATGCTGGTCGCAAAAAAGATATTCGATTCGGAGCTTATGAAGAAGCCACCGTTGTACTCGAAACTGTTTTTATGGATGCTCGGGCAAGCGGCTTTCAAGGATACGAAGAAATTGAAACGCGGTGAATTTATTACAAGTATTCCCAAGATGCAGGAAGCTATGAGCTATTTTGTGGGGTATCGAAAAGAGGTCCCGACTGTCCGGCAAATTAGAAAAGTTTACGAAGGTCTTACGAAGGGTCACACGACGGTCACGACGAAGGTCACAGGCGGGTTAAAGATAAGTATCTTAAAATACGACTATTATCAGACGCCGAAAAACTACGAAGGGCACGACGAAAGGTCACACGACGGTCACGCGAGGGTAATAACAGAGGGTGTTACTCCTATTAAAGAGAAAGAAAGAAAGAAGAAAGAAACAACATACAGTGCGGAATTCCAAAAACTATGGTCGGCATATCCAAAGAAGACGGATAAGAAAAAAGCATGGCAGCGTTGGAGCAACATGAACGGATTACGGCCAAATATTGAAACGCTTCTATCGGCCATTGAAAAACATAAAGCATCCCGAAGTTGGAAAGAAGGGTTTGTCCCACACCTGAGTACATGGCTAAACGGGGCCAGGTGGGAAGACGAAGTTGAAACGGCAAAAGACGAGAAATGGGATTGGTGATGAATATAGAATCTTATTTATCCGGCAAAGGCTTTGAGTGGAAAACACGCGGAAACAACGCTGTCATGAATTGTCCTTTTTGCCAGGACACGGAAAAGAAGTTTGCCGTCCACCTGGAACACGGTGCCTTCAACTGTTTTCATTTGAACTCATGCGGGGTCAAAGGGTCGTTTTGGGATTTACAGAAGATGTTGGGGGATGAGCCAATGAGAGATGATCGTTTTGTAGACATGAACAAACCGAGAACCTACCGGAAACCAAAAGTTAATGCCAAGAAGTTGGATAGTGCAACAACGAAATTTCTAAAAAGCCGTGGGTTCACGGATGAAACGATAAAGGATTTCCGTATAGGTGAAAAGGACTCGGATACGGTTATGTTCCCGTATTTCAAAAACGGGGTACTTACAAACGTCAAGTATCGGTCAATTTCTTCCAAGAAGAAGATGTGGCAGGAAAAGGAAGCCGAGCCGACCCTGTTCAACCGGGACAGCGTACAGGGTAAAAACCTGATAATTGTGGAAGGTGAATATGACTGCATGGCTTTGGGGCAATACGGCATAGAGTCGGTTTCTGTTCCTTCAGGGGCCAGTGACTTCCGGTGGTTGGAAACTGAATGGGATTACCTGGACACGTTTGATGAGATTGTATTGTGCCTCGACAACGACCCCGCCGGGCAGGAAGCCACCAGGACGTTGGCGGCGAAGATAGGCGAGTATCGGTGCAGCATCGTATCCCTACCAAAGAAAGATGCTAATGATTGCTTAAAGGCTGGTATTGGTCAAGCCGAGGTCAACCGCATCATATCCGCATCCCAGCCAATCAAGCCAGAAACCCTGGTAAGCCCCTCTCACTATCGAGCGAAAGTTAAAGAGCTTTTCAATAAAGGCAAAGAGCTTTTTGGGACCGAAACGCCCTGGACGAAACTGGACAAGTTACTTAAAGGCTGGCGGATGTCTGAGTTGACTATCTGGTCCGGGCGCAACGGATCGGGGAAAAGCACGATTTTGAACCAGGTGATTTTAGCGCTTGGGATGAAAGATATCCGGTCCTGTATTTACTCGGGCGAAATGCCCCCTGAAAGGTATCTCAGGTGGGCTGTTGTCCAGCACCTCAGAGATTCTAGCCCGTTGCCCGATCAGATCGATGAAGCACTCGATTGGATGGACGGGCGGCTGTATATCCTTGATATGAGGTCGGGTGTAAAACCAGATAAACTGACGAGCGATTTTGAATACGCGGCCAGAAGATATGACGTTAAGCACTTTATCGTTGATAGCCTGATGAAAGTCGCACTCTCTGGTAAGGACGAATACGAGTCCCAGAAAGAATTTGTAGATGGTCTTTGCAACTTTGCACAGCGGTTTGATTGCCATGTGCATTTGGTGGCGCACCCACGGAAGGGCATGAGCGACACAGATGAACCGGGGAAGGTGGATGTTAAGGGGTCAAGCCATATCACGGATTTGGCTGATAACGTCCTGGTGCTGTACCGGGTGGACGAGAAGACAAAAGAGAAGAGGGCAGAAAAAGGCAAAACGCTGGTTGATATGCGCCTGTTTGTGAAGAAAAACCGCGAATTCGGGCATGAAGGAACCATCAACATGCAATTTAATGAAGAAACCAAAAACTTTAGTGACGGGGGATGATGATGGCAGATGAAAAATGTTTCTACGCGGATGAAAGTAGCAGGTACGGTGAGGGGATTGTGCTGGATGAGTACAACAGTAAATTTTCTTTGGTCTTGGCGAACAAGAAAGATGAAAAGGTGTTTTTGCAATGGTGCTACCCGCAGGCAAAAGATGGAAGCCGTAAACCGATTGAAAAGAGCCTGCCGTGGAAAATTGAACTTGGGACCAGGGAACAGGCAATGGATATTCTGCAATATTTCCTGAAAGAGCTTTCTGCCGCTGGCGGTACGGATGATAACGGCGATTCTGTCCCCTTCTAGTGGCATGGAAGAAAAAACAACGCCTCTGCCATTATCCCCTTCCCGGTATCGGGATAGTGACAAGGGTGGTCCACCCGGAAGTGTGCCGCTGGCACTCAGAGCGAAAGGATAAACTTTGTTATGGATGTAAATAC
>JAOZQV010000401.1 GCA_029932035.1 Deltaproteobacteria bacterium
CGGGCGCCAGATTGTTGAGTTTCCGGATGAAATCCCGGCAGTCGTTCCAAGACACCTTCTCCACCGGACAGTTGTCCCCGCAGTTCTTAAAGTGGGAGGGGTTACCCCCCATCACCGCCCTCCAGAGTCCCTGGGTCACCTCGGTCTCGCCGATCCAGAAGGTTTTGCTGATCCGCACCCGGTGCTGTCTCTCATCACTGTCACGACCCTTTTCGCCGGAGGGGCTCCCCATCATAAACTCACCCGCGGGGATACGGGACCATCTTGAAAGAGACCCCTTTCACCGTGAATGTCTTTATACGGTCCTGCTTTTTCACCGTAATGGCCTTCCTGGCCGTAACCGTACTCTGTCCATCAGTGGCCTTCAAGGTTACCCTATACCGCCGCTCCTTGTCAGGGCCGCTCCACTTGGCATAGGTGTGCTGCGGCAGATCTCCGGTAGAGGATGTCCCATCCCCGAATGCCCACTTCACCACCCGAACCGTGTCTCCTTCCTTGTCTTTTGAGGTATACCGGAAGGTCACGGGAGTATCCCAGTCCACGGCGCTCTTGTCCAAGACGATACTCACCTCGGGCGGCGCGTTGTAGCGCCGGGCCAGGGCATCGATCTCTGTCATCTGCGCCGAGGTGGCATATTCCCTCCCAGCATCGAGGGACCGGTATCCGGCAGTATAATCACCGGCCATCAGCAGGTCTTTTGCGCGGGAAAAGTGGGTCCTGAAGTTCCGGTCCATCTCGCCTGCTTTCTGCTTCCTGAGCCCCGAAAGGGTCTTCCGGGCCTCGGTTAGATGAGGGTTTCCCGGGTTAGACGCCACAAATTCGTGCCAGATCACGATCTTCTTTTCGAGCGGCTTTGTAGACGCATCTTCTTTTGCCTGCGCATACGCCTTTTCGTACCCGTGCCTGCGCTCCCGGGTCTCGGCATCGAGACGCAGGGCCGCCACCTTTCCCGTGTCCAGAGAAATACCGAAACCCGAGAGGGCCTCGGAAGCAAGGGCATCTGCCCGGCCCAGCTCCTCCCTTGCCCGGTCGAAACGGTTCTGCCTGATAAACCCCTGTGCCAGGGTCAGGTTTTCCCGGAACCGTTTGTCGTAGCCGGTCCTGATCCCGGCCCGGGTATCTTCTAATTTCTTTTTCCCCTCCTTCTCCATCAGCCCGCCCGGGTGTCTCTTGAGATAGGCCTCCAATTGCCGGATCTCTTCGGCCGGGGATGCCCGGTCAGACTCTTTCAGGTAGTATTCATAGACCAGGCGGGCGCCTTTTGCCGCAGCCGGATGCTGAGGATAGGGGATGACCAAGAGATCTTCCGTATCCTCCGCCGATTTCAGGTCCCCATCCTTGAGCAGGATTTCGATCTTGAGGGTCAGGGCATCCGGTTTGGATGCATCATTTCGCGCAATGACTCCTTCAGCCATCTGCAGGGCCGTTCCCGGCTCGTCCTTGGCCAACTTGGCCCGGGCCAGCTTGAGAGCGATATTGGAATCATCCGGCAACTTAACTGCCGCCGGCGTCGGGCGATACAGGGCAGGCCGGGACGGCGCCTTTTGCGCGTCCGCTCTTGCCTTTACCCTCGCAAGGGTCGACTGATCCACGATCCCCAAGGGGATATCCGAACTCACATATCCCGAGGCCCACGGTTTCTGGGAATGGCGGGTCTCGGAGCGCACCCGGTCGTAGAGATAGTCGTAGGCCTCGGCCATGGTGACAAAACCATCGCCATTATGATCGCCGCGGCCCTTTAGGGCCTCGAGAAGGTAATAGGTAAAGACGCCGTGCCCCCCGCCGAGATGGTCCTTTTCAAGGGAGAGTTCATCGGCCCTTGATGCGGTAATCTTGGTGACCCCTTCTCTGGATGCGGCTAATCTTTCCATATAGGCGTTGAATTTTTTGGAAACGTCCCCGCCCCGCGCGCCCCCAACCCCGGCGGAGTGGCACGCATCGGCAATAACAAAGACGCGTTTGGAATGAATGGCCCGCTGAAGGGCGTCGTCAATGCCCCACATGGGAAAGGCGGTGCCGTAATATTTGCCGGGCACCGTATCGTAACAGACAAGGTAAAGATTTTCCGGGTTGTCCGGGTCAGGAACACCATGGCCGGCAAAGAAGATAATCACCAGATCATTCTCAAGGCTCCTGGCGAGAAACCCGCCGATGGCATTTCGCACCTCACTGGACGTGGCCTGCCTGTCGGTGAGCAGCAACACATGGTCGGCAGGGAAAGCTCCTCCCTGGGGAGACATGAGAAACCGGGCAAAGGCCCTGGCGTCCCGATGGGCGTACTGAAGATCAGGGATCCCCTTTCTTCGGTCCCAGCGCGTGTCGTACTTGTAGTCCGATATACCGATAACCACGGCCCAGCGGCCCACTTTGGAGCTTACTGCGTCATGGCGCATCTTTTCCACCACCGAGATGGCGCGGTACTCTTTCTGCGCGGAGGAAACCTGCGAGGACGATGAAGGCCTCTTCTCCGCCATGCACCCCGCCAGGAAGACGACCATCAGCAATAAAACGAAAAGGATGACCCCCTGCCTTGTTGCCCTGGATACCATACCCTGCCCTCCTGTTTCTATGAACTTCAGATGAAAAGATATGTGAATTTTATACTTAAACGGGAAGGAAAGATCAATGGAGAAATTAAACGATAACGACAAAAAAACACCTGTGGAAGCCGGAGCTTCCGAGGCAATGCGTTCCCAAACTGGAGCTTGGGAACGAGGAAAATATCTTTTGAACGAAAAGGCGGAGGAGGGATACGTTGTGGTGTTTGATGTCAAAACAAAGATGAGTAAAATGCGCGTGCCCCGGAAGCGGATGGTTGAAGGAAAAGAGATATCGAAAATCATGAACTATCTGTTAGCAATTTCCCAAAGTGAATAGTTTTATCAAAATAATCACTTTCCACAACTGACTCGCTTAGTTCACCTTCATAAATCAATACCGGGCGAATAGAAATATTCTTAGGCTTTTTCAGGGTTGCAATTTTCTTATCAATTTCATTGATTACATTGCGATTTATTTTTTTCTGAAATTTAATTTCGCACAGATAAAGTGTATTAAATTTTGTTTGAATTAAGATATCGATCTGGCACGCGCCTTTGTTTGTTTTGGTTGGATTTTGAAAATATGGCGACGCGCTTACTATACTATTAAAATCTATTCCGATATGTTTAATAACCGCGGGTATATTATGCATAACAAGGTTTTCAAACTGCAAGGCTATTATACTATTCCAGCCGGGTAGATTTTCGATTCCGGTATATTGAAACAATCCTTGTTCTATTTTAGCTTTAACGGGATCAATATATTTCAAATAAAACCTTAGATAATTATCCTTTATTCTGTATTTACTCAGCCTGGATTGTTTGCCTTTAAAATTATACACATAATCTCTT
>JAOZQV010000402.1 GCA_029932035.1 Deltaproteobacteria bacterium
TCTCAAAGCCGGGGGCATCGCTGATACTCTGATATTGACCTATTCCGGCGATGATCCCCCCGATGGATAATTTGTCGTTGATTTCATATCCAAACCCATTGCTTGCCAAAATAAAAATCCCTGAGATTGCTAATAAACAACCCAACCTCAAATTCTTCATCACTCTCATAAATTCTTTCCTCCTTTACATTCAGGAGGCCCGGTGGTATTTTCTGTCTGCCAGTCTATATTTCTGCCCTTGGCAGGACCGGGCCTCCATCTTTGGTTTGCAGGTCCAAACTGGCACGCAGGGCGGATTGAGAGCTTGGCAGTTCCTCCGCCCTGTTTCATTTCATCCACACAATCGAAGTTCCCGGCCCGTGAGCCGGAGTTCTGAGTCATTGGTGGCCTCGGCAAGCATACACACGATTTCCTTCATGCCTTTCGCGGTGAGCCGCCACCATGCATCCATCACATCAAAATGGAGAGACCTCCCAAAAACAGTCTCTACCCTGTCGGCCTCGATGTCTAAACTCTTCACTACATCTTCCATATCAAGATCGTCATACGGACCCTCCCCGCCGATGACGTAGATAATCACCCCTGTCTTCATTGTTCATCACCTCCTTTCCCGGAATATAGTGTCTTTACAACCTGTTCCAAAACAGACTCCACAAGAAAGCATTCAATGGGGCGTACCCTTGAGAGAAGTGAGGAAATTTCCAAACATGACATCGGGCCAAAAAAAATCCCCGGACCTATGAATTTAGGTCCGGGGATGCCGTTTTTCATCCGCCATATATGCAATTTCCGCCCACTCCACGAGGGTCCACTGCACTGAATTCGCATGGGTAGGTCTTCTGGCTTACGGATCACCCTACTAACCGCGCCTTCCCATCAGGCACTCAGCTTATCACTGAGTGCCTGACAGTGGCATCATACGGTGTTCGTCCCCGATTACAGCGGCGGGTCCACGACGGATTTTCACCGTCTTCCCTTTAAGTCCTTCCTGTCTGCGTGCGGACACGAACAGGCAGGTCGGACTACCCACGAATGTTTTTAGTCTGAATCAAATCCCTCCCTGTGTCAAGGAAAAACCAGAACTCCTTTATTAATTCTCATGCAAGGCCAAAGGCCGCAAAAACGAAAATCTTATCCCGAGGGACTTTGCGTAAGACTCCTTCAACTTCATCGCACGCTACATCCCTTAACCCATGGCTCGACAATCGATCTGAAATGGAGCAGATCCTCCGAACTGTATCCGGATCCCGGACCTAACCCACGGAAAAACTCAGGGTGGAGAACTTCTTTGTGTATGAAATTTTGAAGCACATAGCGGTCAGCGCCCTTTATAAGGCGGCCTATACCTTCAATGATGTAAGCATTCACTATCGGCCTCACGCATGTAGTCCTGAATTCGTAATCCTTTCCCGATTTCATAATCAATTGAATGCTTGACAGGATCTCATTAGACCCACAGTCAGTTTTGAAAAAAGTCTGGTAACAATCGGGCAAGGTCTTTATGTCCATGGCTATGAAGTCCACAAGATCGTTCCTGATGAGGTGTTCAATCACTTCGGGCCTGCTCCCGTTCGTATCGAGTTTGAGAGGATATCCCATCTGTTTGATCCTATCGCAAAAGGGTACTATATCAAGTTGGATAGTCGGCTCCCCACCCGATACAACCACCCCTTCCAAAAAGGCGCGGCGACTATAAAGAAAACTGAACACCTCTTCCTCTTCGATCTCAAACTTATGGGTCCCTTCATGCGGTTCAACCAAAGAGGGGTTGTGGCAATAGGGACATCGAAAATTGCACCCGGCCACAAATATTACACAGCTTATCTTCCCCGGATAATCGATCAAGGAGCTCTTCTGTATGCCGCCTAAAACCATTACTGTTTCCTCAAACCCTGTAGACCATCGCTCAGGTTTCGGGAGTAAATGTCTTTCGGATGCTGAATTCCGCCTGTTTACCCGGGTTCCACTGCTTGACGGGTCTCAAATACCCAACCACTCGAGAGTAGACCTCAGTTTCTGCATTGCAAGTAGGGCACCTCTCCTGACTTCCACTAAGATAGCCATGTGACGGGCACACGCTGAAGGTGGGAGAAAGAGTAAAATATGGGAGGCGGAAATTGGTGGAGACCTTTCTGATCAGGCTTTTTACTACATCTATATCACTCACTTGCTCACCGAGATAGATATGCTGTACGGTGCCTCCTGTATACCTGGTCTGCAATTGGTCCTGGAGCGTGAGGGTCTCAAAGATGTCAT
Source organism: Deltaproteobacteria bacterium (assembly GCA_029932035.1). Classification (GTDB taxonomy): domain Bacteria; phylum Desulfobacterota; class DSM-4660; order Desulfatiglandales; family Desulfatiglandaceae; genus Desulfacyla. The sequence goes on from JAOZQV010000402.1 coordinate 2,257, forward strand.
CCGTATAGTTCACCGGGAGCTGAGTTGAGTTCGTGTAAAAAGGGCCGGCCCCTTCCGCGTGTTCCACTTCGTTGGCGCATAAGATGTCAGGGTATTTTCTTTTGTCGATCATGGCCAGGCGATAGGTGGTTCCCTCGGCAGGCGTGGCTTCTAAATTGAACATGTCCCCTGTCTCTTCCTGAAACTCCTTAAGCATATTGCGGATGAAATCCATGACCCTTAGAGAAAAATGCCGACCTGTTCGGCTTCCGATGTCCTCATCCAAAAAATTGAGACAACCCTCGTTCATCCCGATAATACCGATAGTGGAAAAGTGGTTTTTCCAGTATAGCCCTGTACCCTCCTTGACCTCCCTGAGATAGAATTTTGAGTAAGGGTAGAGGCTTCTTTCAGTGAACTGCTCAAGTACCTTTCTTTTTATGGAAAGGCTCTCTTTGGCTAAGAGGAGAAGGTCCCTGAGCCGCACCAGGAAATCATCTTCGCTCTCGGCAAGGTAGCCGATCCGCGGCATATTGATAGTCACCACCCCTATGGACCCAGTAAGAGGGTTGGCGCCGAAAAGCCCTCCGCCACGCTTTAGAAGTTCTCTGTTGTCAAGACGCAACCTGCAACACATGGAACGAGCGTCCTCGGGTGACATATCCGAATTGACGAAATTGGAGAAATAGGGGATCCCGTACTTCCCTGTCATCTTCCATATTGTGTCCACATTTGGATTCTGCCAGTCAAAATCGGCGGTGATGCTATACGTGGGTATTGGAAAGGTGAAGACCCTTCCCCGGGCATCTCCTTCCATCATGACCTCGGCAAAGGCCCTGTTTATCATATCCATCTCGGACTGAAATTCGCCATAAGTCTCTTGCTGCTCTTCTCCTGCAACAACAACGCCCTGGGTTTTTAGGACAGGGGAGACATTCAGGTCCAGGGTGATATTGGTAAATGGGGTCTGGAATCCGACACGGGTGGGAATATTGATATTAAAGATAAATTCCTGAAACGCCTGTTTCACTTCAGGGTAGTCCAGTCCGTCATGACGCACAAAAGGAGCAAGGAGTGTATCAAAGTTGGAAATGGCCTGCGCACCGGCCGCTTCACCCTGCAATGTATAGAAAAAATTG
>JAOZQV010000403.1 GCA_029932035.1 Deltaproteobacteria bacterium
GGACAAAATTTGAAGTAAATTCCCCCACACTCTCCGCCACAGAAGAAGGAGGACAGTGAGATGGGAAAACGAGTCAATTGGGATAAAGTCAGTGAGTTTGAAGAGATGATAAGGGCTCAGGGTTTAAAACTTTCTGAAGGGTCAAGAAAATTTGGCATACCGCTCTGGCAACTCTATGCCCTCAGTCGGCAGAAGAAAAACGATGGAAACTCAGAGCAGTTCAAACAATCAATTCAAGACACAACGGCTGATGAGGCGGAGAACAGGAAGACTGATCTTGCACTCACGCGTGATAAAAACAATCAAGAGACCAGCCGTTTCAGTGGTTCTCCCCTGCCGGAAGAGGTTCAGCAACTGATCCTGCAGTACCGCCGAAAAAATCCCAAAGCAGGTTTTAAACGGATTGAAGACCGGCTCAAAAGTGAGCATTTGGTGGTTGTAAGCCGTAAACAAATCCGCCATGTGCTTAAAATTCACGGTCTTCTTGAAGGTCATGATTCAAGCTTCGATGCTTCGGAAAAACCCGCCAAAGGGAGCCGACGGTTTGAGGCTGCCTATCCCGGTGAACTGTACCAGATGGATGTGACCTATGTGTATCTGACTGGGATTCCGGTTTTGTACCTGGCTGTGATCGTAGATGACTTCAGCCGATTCTGTGTGGGTGCACAGTTATGCCACGATCAAAAAGGTGAAACCCTCATCGGCGCTTTGCACAACGCGTGTATCAACCACGGACAGCCGGTTAAACTCCTGACGGACCAGGGAAGCGGTTTTTACAGTTGGAGCGCCCGGCAGACCTTGTTTCAGCAATATCTGGACGACCATAAAATCGAACACATCGTTTGTGAACCCCACAGCCCTCAAACTCAGGGAAAGGTGGAACGTCTGAATCAGACCATCAAACGGGAATGCCTGTCGCGGGTACGATTCAACAGCTACAGTGAAGCGGTCACAGGAATTGCCGACTTCATTCGGGGCTACAATTTCGGACGGCCCCACCAGGGGATCAACGGTTTTCGACCGGCAGACCGGTTTTATGGGGTGATCGGTGAAAAAAGCCGGATCGAATCTGAGCTTATGGGCAAGGAGGTAGATTTTTCCAAAGGTTACTGCATATTAAAGGTTCAAGACCATTCCGTTAGTGTGGTAAACTCGGCAGAAGGGGTTGCGGTTCTTATGGATGGCAAATTACTTCAGGAGGTTGCCGATGAGCGTTTGCATTGAAACATACAAACAGGTGAATCTGGTTGAATTTCTGGCTGAGCATTACGGACTGAAATTCAAAAAGAGTGGCTCGGGCTTCGTGGCAGGAAGCCCTTTCGGTGTTGACAAAAAGCCGAGCTTATTTGTTCGAAAACTGGGAAGTCATTGGCTTTTCAAGGATTTTTCGAGCGGACTTGGCGGAAGCATCATTGACCTCGTGGGTCATTTGGAACAGTTGTCTGGTGTCGGCGCTATCCTTCGCCGCCTTGACCAGTTGGCGGGAGGTCATTGTACGTCTGTTGCGGTTGAAGAAAAGCCCTCGGAAACCCGTCGTGGTTATGACGTGGGTCAGCTTTACCATTCATTCCGCGAACATGATCCTGAAGTATGCCGCCGTTATCTGCTGTCACGCGGGATCGATACCGACTTGGTGAAAGAGTTGATATCCGCTGGAGAAGTCGTCCATAACCGCTACCAGGGTAAATCCTACTGCTGCTTTGCAGTGCGCAACGATTCCGGGAGTCTTCAGTGCCTGGACAACCATGAAATCGACGGTTCGGGAAAGTTTGTTTTGGGGGCCAAGCATGTTTACAGTCGGGATTGGCAGGAGCTGCTCCATGCATCAGAGGTCTTCATCACTGAAGGTATCATCGACTATTTGAGCGTAAAAACCCTGGAAGAGAAAAACGTTCCGGGTATGGCCCTGCTTGGCAATCAGCTGATATTCGAACCGGACCTGCTTTCCAATTGCGTCCGGATTATCTCGGCGCTGGATGAAGACCGCGGCGGTACGGCGGCGTTTGTGGATCTGGTGAACGGGTATCCCGACAAAGAGGTAACCCAATATCCGCTTCGCGATTACAAGGATCCCAATGAATTGTTGCAGTCCGGCAGCCGTTTCAGACGTCTGTCTCCGGAAGAGAAGCTCTCTCTTTACAGGACGTTCCAGCGCAGTGACAACAGGAGTGAATTGGCAAGAGAATGGGGCCTGGATCGGTCCCATATGTACGCGATCGTTCGTGATGTGGAAGAGATGGTGATCTCGGGGCTGTCTTCCCGTCGGCCGGGCCGCAGACCCATGGGCCAGCCACAAACCGTGCCGGATGCCTGGCAGCAAATAGACGATCTGAAAAAACAAAACCGAAATCTGAGTCTGGAACGGGATGAAACCATTTGCCGGGAAGAATTTCTGAAACTGAGGCTGAAATGGTCTGAAATCGAAGCGGCCGAACTTCGCGGCGAACCCTTTGACGAGAAAACCGGTGTTTTGAAAAAGAAACAGATAAAAAAAAAGAGAAAGAGGAGACGGTAACCATGGTGGATTTTTTAAAGAGCCGTTTCCATGACCTCTCGCTGCGCCGGATTTATAGCGCTGGCTGCCACAGCCGCAGTCAACTTTATAAATGGCAGAAAGCCACACTGGACCGCAAAGAGAGATCCCCAAAAGTGCTCGATGAGGAACTGGTCGAAAATACAGCCCGGGTTATTGGAGATTTTCCACATTTTGGTGGTGTCAAAGGTCAGGCGTACCTGCTTTATCATGGTATCGGTTTCATCGGTCAGAAAGCGTATGACGGCATCAAAAAGAAAGTCGGAAATGTGTTGATCCAAGAGGTAAGCCGGCGGAATTTGCCACGAACTTCAAATACCTACGAGCATATCCGCCCGGAGGGAATCGGTGAAATATGGGCTGAGGACTTTACCCACCTGGTTGTGGATCATGTTCGGTTCAAAGTGGCCATTTTGATAGATGTTTTTAATCAGTACATCCTCGGGTGGTCAGTGAGCCGCCGTGCAACCGAAGGGCTTGTTGCCATTCCCGTTAGACAAGCCCTCAGGATCAACGGCGGCAAGCCCCCTGCAAAGTTTCTTCTGGAGGACAACGGGACTCAGTATATTTCTGAAAGCCATCAACAACTGCTGAAAGCCCATGAGATCGTCAGTCGTAACATTCCGGCATGCACACCACAGTATAACGGATCCGTGGAGTGCGGGGGTAAGGAGCTCAAGAACCTGTTTTATAATGTATGGGAACGTCTTGAGAGAAACGGTACGGATAAAGAAAAAAGCCTTGATGAACGTGTGCAGGGGGCAGTAGGGGAAACGGTTCATTTGAGTAATTTTGAG
>JAOZQV010000404.1 GCA_029932035.1 Deltaproteobacteria bacterium
TGGCCTGCACTATCTCCATGGCCGGCTATCTCGTGGTCGTGCGTCCCATTATCGAACGGCACGGCGCCCTTCGGATTACCACCCTGACCCTCTCCATCGGCGCTCTCGGATTGTGGGTAGGCGTCGGTATCTTTTTTGGACGCTGGGTCAACCCGCTGAGTCTTTTTCAACGACCCCCTGGGCAAGTAACCGCCCTGCTTAGCCTCGGGATCTGGAACACCACCATCACCCAGTTCCTCTGGATAGGTGGACTGGCAGCCGTACCGGATCAGACCAGGGGGAGTTATCTTTTCTATCTGAAGCCGGTCATCGCCGCATGTCTGGCCGTGTTCATTCTCAACCAAATGATCACCACTTGGGGAATCCTGGCCGTTATTGTCATCTGCGGATCGGTCTTTATCGAGCCCTTCCTGAGCCGATTAGGATCGGGAACAGTTACCAATTGAGTTTTGTGCAAATCTGCCAGAGGCAGACAAGAAGCACAAGAAATATTCTACGTAGTATCTTTTGTTTTGAGCTTTGAGCTTTCAGCTTTCAGCTTTGAACTCTTCCAGTTTATCCGGGTTACAGTTAAACCAATACGAATTCAGACGGGTCATATGCCCTGTCTGCATCGGTTATAATACGGGCTTCCTCGTCTCTTCGAGTATGCAAACCCGGCAGGAGAGACACATCCCAGAGCCTTTTCATGGCACGAATCTCACGGGCGATACCGTCCAGATCTTTTTGGATGACCAAGGGCTGGATAGCCTTCATCTCCTTTCTCCTGATGCCTGACATTCTGGACCCGCGATTGAACACCAAGGAGAGCAACATGGCCTGGGCATCTGCGGGTAAAGCCTCTATACCGGGGTAGGCCTTTCTTGTGAGACGGGCAAATCTGGGAAGGGTGGCAGTGTAAAATACCTCCTTAGCAGCCTCAAAGGGAATTTTAATATGATCGACCGTGGATAGAACCGCCTCGGCCTCTTCGCCCTTTTTACCGGCAACAGCAACAAGTTCTCCCAGTTCCTCATCCGACAGCTTTCCTCCCCAGTCTCTGATAATCTGGGCCTTCGAGTTGTAACCAAGATCATACCCTATACCGATCGTAATACCGCTGGCGCCCCCGGGCCACGTTGGCCTTGCGAGATGTCTTTTGTAAAAGCCCTCTGAGGAAATCTCGAATTGGGCTATCTGGTCCAGCCCTCTCCTGCTAACAATTAGATTATGCTCGGGTTGAGATGCTTCGGGCCCCAGTACGTCATCAAGGATGGACTCAATCCTGGTGAGCGTTACCGGTCCAAGTATCCCATCATCTTCCAAACCAAGTCTTCTCTGAATAGACTTGAGACGTCTTGTCGTCGTTTGTCTGTTCATGGGGATGACCTCCCTCCCTCTCGTCCTGAATCACGGCAACCCGCGGGATTTGTTAAGCCTAAAATAATACCTTAACCCATTTATCCATCATTCTAAGTTGTTAGCCTGGCCTTCCGCCAACTTACGATTCCGGTATCCCTTAAGCACAGACTTCAGATTATCTTTTCACCTTGACTTGTTATCGTAATGTGATATCGTATTGACCATGAACAGCAAACACCGCAAAACTTTGATAACCGTGTTTTCTGATCCTGTTTCACGCAACCTTGAATGGCGTCGCATTGAATCCCTATTGCTGGCCGTAGGATGTGAGTTAATCGAAGGGCAGGGCTCCCGAATCGCATTTAAACGTGGAGATTTACGAGCAGATTTCCACCGGCCCCACCCTGGGAAGGAGGCCAAACCGTACCAAGTGCGGGCTGCCCGGGAATTCCTGAAAAAACTGGAGGTGACACCATGAAACCAATGACTTACAAAGGGTATTCCGCACGAATAGAATACAGCGATGAAGACGAATGTTTTGTTGGACGTGTGGCTGGTATTCGTGACATTATTACCTTTCACGGTGAAAACGTAGAAGAAATCCGCCGGGCATTCAAAGAATCTATCGACTTCTACCTTGAGACATGCGCTAAACGTGGCGAGACCCCAAACAAGGTGTATTCCGGAAAGATGTTCTTGAGGGTTCCGCCCGAAGTCCATGCTGCCGTTGCCATAGCCGCAGAAACAAGCGGAAAAAGCCTCAATCAATGGGCATTGGAAACGTTTGAAAAGGCTTCCCATTCTAAAGGCTGATTTTTTTATCCCCTGCTTGCTCATCTTTCCAGTGAAGGACACGATGAGGGGGTCAAGTCTGCCGTTGACTCTTGGTGATAGTATCAGCTAAATCTTGTACCCGGTTTTTAAATTTCTTATCAGCTTTCATCTCATTTTTTACTCTTTCGACAATACTGCTGACAGTGCTATATTTTTCAATGCCGAATTGTTCCCCTACATATTTCAAAGTGTCATTTCTCAAATGCCTTACCAGGTAAACAGCAGCATTTCTTGGTTCATTAAAATACCCTCTCCTGGTGACATGCAACTCAGTCTCTTTTATATTGTAGGCCATGCACACAGCATGTTTTATCTTATCAATTCCAGGGGCAAGTCTTTTAGTTTCAGGGATCTCCTCAAAATGTTTTAAATTGAAAAAGTTATCTTTTATCCTATCAATAAAACTCTTACTACCAAGAACAGCAGGCAGATTTCTCCCGCCAAATATCTGATTGATCTCTTCACTTGTCTTTTTAAGGACAAATCGTTTATATAGCCTGATACTTTCCGGTTTTGATTTTGAAAATAGCTTTAAGATATAATCTTTATATAGCCACTTCCACTTCTTCGAATCCGACAGATATGTTTTATGAGTGCTCCATTGATATTTTTGCAGGTTATCTACCAGCCCTGCTTCCAATGGATTTCTATGAATATATCTGACAAGCTCAAGTGCATAACTGTCCGATTCAACAACTATCGATTTGTATCGCCCTCTGAAAAGCTGGCCATCAAAACAGTGCCTTTTATTATAACGCTGCGTATAAACACCATTCAAATGCCTCATGGATCTGGAAAGATTTGCATCCGGGGTCTGGACCAAGAGGTGATAATGGCTGGGAATAAGACAATAGGCTGCAATTTTAACATTAAAGACCTCATCAAGTTCCTCAAGAAGATCAACAAACGACCAATAGTCTTCTTTTGTTGCGAAGATCTTTTCCCCACGCCTACCACGATTCATTACGTGATACCACGCATCTGGATATTGGATTCTTAACGGTCTGGACATGGGGCAAGCTTAACAAAAAATAGAGCAAGAGTCAACGGCAGACTTGACCCCCGCATGGGCGTCCCGCATTACGCATTAACGCATTAACTAAATTTTGATAATGATTTTTTTTCTGTCCAGAATTACCGCTAACCCCGCCAT
>JAOZQV010000064.1 GCA_029932035.1 Deltaproteobacteria bacterium
CCCTTTTTGGCGCCTATGGAGACATAAAAAAGGATGATGGCGGTTTGAAATATATTCATCCCCACGATCTTTTTCACCAGATTTTTCTTTGCAATCATGGCGTAGAGACCAATCATCATGAGTATGACATAGATCAAGTAGTTATAGTAATCTACAATAGATGTAATGAGATCAGGCATAAATCAGCTCCACTCACAGGCCTTCATCATACTTCCCCTTAGAGGAGATGTTGTTATAGATCCATATCATGGTAGCCATGACTGCAAGCCCCACCCCGATTTCCACAATAAGTATCCCATGTGATCTCGCAGTAACAGGGTCAACGTGAAGGATGCCCGCAAGGGCCCCGTAATCCAGAAAGTTAAGCCCTAAGACCATACACAAGGCCCCGGTACCCGCATAAATAAAGACCCCAGCAGGGCAGAGGATGGCGTGTACTCTTTCGCTCATTCGCCCAATAGCCGTTCTCAAGTCATGGGAAATCGCTAACAGGATCATACTTGCCCCGAGGATAACCCCGCCCTGGAACCCTCCGCCCGGGCTGTGGTGACCGTGGGCTATCACATAGAGGCCAAAAAGCTGTAGAAAGGGCACAAGAATCCGGCAACAGGTCTTGATAATTAAGTCATGGGGGGCCCAAAGGGTATCAATCCTTTCAAACTCCTCTAAAACTGGTGGAATTTGCCGGGTCTCCTTGACACGAATTGTCATCCCTGTGAGCGTATGACGATAACGTCGAACCGTTGGCTCATCTTTTCTCGGAATTCTCAAGAGAAAAAAGCAAACAACACCTGCCGCAAAGACAACGGTAGTTTCAAACATGGTGTCATAACCCCGGTAGTCTGCTAACACGGCTGTTACAATATTGGGCACTGAGGTTTGTTCCAGACTCTTTTCTATGTATCGGGGGGAGACATGATTGTGGGCAGGGGATGCGGGATCTGCCCAGGAAGGAAAGTCGCCCATGGCATAAATAAGCAGGGCGCCGGTCAAAATAACCACGATTATGCCCAAAATTCTCAATCCTTTGTCCTCCTTGTGGTGCGAAAAACCGCTGCTACGAAAAAGACAGTGCTGACCCCGGCCCCCACGGATGCCTCTGTAAAGGCAACATCCACCGCCCCCATGATGGCCCAGAGAAGGCACATCATAAAGCTATAGGCGCCGAACAGTATAGCAGACCCAAGAAGATCTTTTATGGCGATAGCTCCAATAGCGGCTATTACTACCAGGGTCAGGATCGCGAGATCTAACTGCCAGATCATAGGTGACCCCTTCGGGATTGAATATTGACAATTGAATATTGAATATTTATTGTTTGATCCAAAAGCGTCCTTATTTGGTACCTATTTATTCAAATCACATCATGTTTGCGCATGATTTACGCCACAGCCAGATTGAATATTTCCAGCAATTCTCTAAATTTTTATAAGACCTATCAAAAAAATGACGGAGCGAAGCGACTTCCACAAATATTCAATTCTCAATATTCAATAGTCAATCGTTTTTTTTGGTCCATGGACCGAGCCCGGCGCGTACACCGGCATCCACAATCCCGTGTATGGCTGTGGGACTCGATAGAAAAACAAACACCACAATCAGTATGATCTTAAAACCTGTCAGGAGTGTGCTTAGAGAAAAATGATGGAGATTAAAGAGCGCCAGGGCTACCATTATGAGGAGAGCTCCTCCTGTGTCCAATTTGCCGGCCGGATGAAGACGGGAATAGAAATCGGGGAAGCGTAATATCCCTACTGCACCGCCGGTGAAAAAAATCAGGCCGCATATGATAAGGAAAACAACAATGACATCCATTTGAATACTCCTTTACGACTATTATTCCCCGAAGAGGCCCTTTCGTTTTTGAAAGTACCTTGAGGCCGCCAAAACGGCGATAAAATTCAGCATGGCGTAGGCTAATGCAATGTCCACAAACATATCCACACGATGATAGATGAGCCCGATCAGGATCAGCAGCACTGCGGTTTTGCTGCCGATGGCATTAACGCCGATCAGACGGTCCAGTACCGTTGGACCAAAAACAGCGCGGTAAAGTGAAAGAACCATCAAGAAACTCAAATAGAGACCGCAGCCCAAGAAAAAAGTATCCATTATTCCTCACCGAATGCTTTGGCAATTCTTCTTTCCATCTCGCCGGGCAGACCTTCCCTTGATTGCTTATCAAGCGCATGGACAGTAAAGGTCCCGTCTATAGAGACATATACTGTTATGGTACCCGGTGTGAGAGTTATGGAGTTTGCAAAGGTAACCAGGGCCAGGTCCCCTTTTAAGCTACTCTGCAATCTGAAAATCTGAGGATCAATCAGATCCATCATCTTAGGATGAAAGACTAAGTAGAGGACGTGCAGATTTGCCATGAAGATCTGATAAAGCAACCAGGGTATATATCTGATGAAGCGTATCCAGATAGCAAAAGATCCTGCCGTCCTTGGCTCAGGGAAGAGGAGATCTTTTGAAAAGAGTGTGACCATAAGACATGATATGACGCCCAGGCTGAGGTGAAAGAGATCAAATTTGCCTGAAAGAATGACCCACAGGCAAAACAGGATAAAAAAAGCCATCGCGTAGGAGAGGAGGGAACGTGCAGTTCCATGGGATGGTACAACGGGCCTGGAGTCAGATTCTCGGGCGGGTTCGTGGTGGATTGCTTTTCCCTGGGCCTGAGCCTTCAACTATGAGCTCCTCTATAAATTGTTTAAGTTGTTCATCAACGTCCTGCCGGTTTAACTATTGCCTGACGAAATAACTCCCTATTTCATAATCTTAATCATAATCGTAATCTTACTCAAAACGATTATGATTAAGATTACGATTAAGAGTATGAATCCAAAAACAACCCCGCCCCTGGCGGGGTCAAATGTGGCAGGTATTTCGTCCTAATTTGTGTGAGTTTTTATCCCGCCCTGCGGGACCAAAATCGTGCCTGAACCACGCCAAGGCGTGGTTTTCGTTCAGAGACTAACTTACAAAGCTGGCAGTTTTACGATGAACGTGGTGCCTTCTCCAATCTCGGTTTCAAATGAGAAACCACCCCCCAGTTTCTTGATAATGTTTCGACAGATTGGAAGCCCCAGACCGGTTCCCTTGCCCGTTGGCTTGGTGGTAAAAAAGAGGTCGTACATCTGCCTCTGATTTTCCTCTGAAATACCCGTCCCATTGTCAGAGATCCTGATTTCCAGCATAGATTCATCCCGGGAGGTCTTCAACACAATCCGGCCCCCTGCCCCCCTCCTTTCTTTTACAGCATAAATGGCGTTTGAAATAAGGTTGACAAAGACCTGTTCAAGCATTTGTTTGTCCGAGTGCAAGGGGAGAGGTCCCTTCATAAAATCAAGGGTAACCTCAATATCTTTGTTTTTCAACTCAGGATTTAAAAAGCTGACCGTTTGCTTCAGCAGCTCATGAGCGTCCATAGATGAATGGGTAGGTTCCGAATCCCTTACAAAACTTAACAGTTGCTGGGTAATATTCCGGCAACGTTTAACCTGTTTAATGATGTGCTGGACCGCCGTCTCTAATTCCTCACGATCTTCCTGGCCTAAGCCCTTGGCATCGCCCACCACAACTTCTATCCACCCGGAGATCTCCCCAATGACGGCGATTGGGTTGTTAATCTCATGGGTGATACCGGATGCGGTCCGACCAATTTCAGCTAATCTGTCAACGCGTATCAGGTCTTCCTGGAATTTCTTCCACCGGGTAATATCCCGGCATATCCCTACTGTCCCGGCAAATTGTCCATCGGCATCGGTAAGAGAAACAAGGGAGACGTTGAAATAGACGGTGTGGCCGGCCTTATGTTGAAAGGGGAACTCCAAACTGGCAGCGCTCCCCTCCTTTCGGGAAATAGCCACCAACTTCTCAAATTTTAGAGGGTCATCAGCCAGGTCCTTTACATGGCGGCCTACCATTTGCTCCACGGTATACCCTAAGGCCTTTTCGCCCCCCTTGCTGAAAGAGACCAAAATACCGTCCACATCGGTAGCAAAAACCATGTCATCGGAGTTTTCTAAAACACAGTGCAGGAATCTCCCGGTATCAAAGAGTTCTTTTTTGAGTCTGGAGAGCGTCTCCGAGGCTCTTGCCAATTGGTCTTGAAGGGAATCACTCGATTCCATAGATTTTTCGCAATTTGTTCATGGCCTTTTTTATCCCTCTTGCGCCCATTCCGGCCCGGTAAATATCATCCACCTCCTGACGAAATTTGGCTTGCTGCAATTCGACCTTTTTTTCGTAGGCCTCCCTAATGGTCTCTACAAGGTTGTCGTACTCAATCGGCTTGAGAAGGTATTTAAAGGCATCCTGCCGACCACTCTCTAAGGCAGAATCAATTGCTCCGTGCCCTGTAAGCACTATACTCTGGAGGAAAGGCTGGATCTTCTTCAGCTTCTGTTGTGTCTCAACACCATCTATACCCGGCATCTTAAGATCCACCACTGTCACGTCAAAATCTTCATTGGCGCCCACTTCCACGGCTTCTTCACCTGAAAACGTGGCTTTCACCGTAAAACCTTCTCGCAGAAGGCGTTTTGAAAGGTATTCAACGAGGGTTTCCTCATCATCAACGAGTAATACTCTAATGTCGGGTTTTTCGTTCATAAATAGCTCCTTCGGATTGGTTGGAATGTAAACGGCAGGTTTCAAAGAAACGGGAAAATTCACCTTTTTGGTACTCCCTAAGTCAGATTTTGTCAACCATTTTTTGTCAGCCCCAATTCCACCTAAAGATAGAAGTGCTTGGACCGGGTAATCCCACTTGCAAAAACCATTGATATGATGTAATGGTTCACCGGTTCAAAGGTTTAAAGGTTCAGGGGTTCGGGGGTTGTATTCTTATCACCGTACACCATCTTGCAGTAATAGCGGTAGCGACCGTGATGGGGTATAGGAGTATCCGTATTATGACCAAAGAGTACAAGCATCTTGAGACCAAACTGATACATGCGGGCGAACCCGATCCGTTGATATGCGGAGCGGTGAGTATGCCGGTGTTTCAGTCATCCACATTTGAGTGTGCGGGTGAACCAGGCTACTACAACCTTAAATACATTCGCCTGAACAACACACCGAATCATGTGGCGCTTCACCAGAAGTTGGCAGCATCGGAGAACGCCGAAGCCGCCCTCGTGACCGCCAGCGGCATGGCGGCTATTTCGTCTACCCTTCTGACCCTTCTGGGTGCAGGCGACCATCTTTTGGCGCAAGACTGCCTGTATGGCGGCACCCACGATTTTATCATCCAGGATCTGCCCGCCCTTGGGATTTCGTTTGATTTTATCGATGGTAACGCCCCTGATTCCTGGAAATCGAAACGGTCAATTATCCAGGCCTTAAGAGCCATTGCGGGCACCAACGAGCCAAGGAATTATTTGATGGTTTCGGTGGGATGATCAGTTTCGAAATAAAGGGCGGTTTAGAGGCGGCAGACAGGTTTTTACAGAACACGACCTTGCCGATCTCTGCGCCGAGCCTTGGCGGTATCGAAGCGCTCATTACCCGCCCTGCAGCTACTTCCCATGCCGGGGTTTCTCCTGAGGATCGGCGGGCGATAGGGATTTCTGACAGCCTTATCCGGCTGTCAGTTGGTTTGGAGTCTACTGAAGACATGATTGAAGATTTTGATAGGGCCTTTGGAATTGAATATTGAAGATTGGGGGATTGGGAATTGAAGAATTGCTCAAAAACCTTGGCGCCTTTGCGCCTTTGCGTGAAACATTTTTTGTTCCGGTTTTTCCGGCTTAGGGAGGAAAAAGATGGGTGAAGAATTTCAAACAGTTAAAGTCGCAGTGGTACAGACAAGTCCGGTCCTGTTTGATCGTGAAGCAACAATCGAGAAGACCTGCCGGCTCATTCGTGAGGTTGGAGATCAGGGCGTAAGACTGGTGCTTTTTCCCGAGGCCTTCATCCCGGCCTACCCGCGTGGACTCGGTTTTGGCGCGGTAGTCGGCAGCCGGAGCGCAGGGGGAAGACGCGCCTTTGAGCGCTACTGGGCAAATGCCGTTCATGTACCCAGCCCTGCTACTGAGGCTTTAGGCAAAGCTGCCCGCGAAGCAGGTGTCTATCTCGCAATCGGTATTATCGAACGAGACAGCCGGTTCAGCCAGGGGACTCTTTATTGCACCCTACTCTATTTTAGCCCCAATGGAGAGTTACTGGGTAAACATCGAAAGCTCAAACCAACCGCGTCCGAGCGTCTGATCTGGGGAGAGGGAGATGGCAGCACAATGCCGGTTTTTGAGACCACCATAGGGAGGATCGGTGGACTGATCTGCTGGGAAAATTATATGCCTTTAGCCAGGATGGCCATGTACGGGAAAGGGGTTGAAATATATCTCGCCCCTACTGCCGACCATCGTGAGACATGGCAGTCTACACTGCGTCACATAGCATGTGAAGGCCGCTGCTTTGTCCTGGGTTGCAACCAGTTTGTAACAAAGGTTATGTACCCTGCCGATTTAGAAGGGTTGGACGATCTAAATGAACTTCCCGAGATAATGTGCCGCGGAGGCAGTGCCATAATTTCCCCGTTCGGTGAAGTCCTCGCCGGTCCCCTCTATGACCAGGAAGGGATCCTGTTCGCCGACCTCGATTTAGCCGAAATAGCCCGGGGTAAGTTCGATTTTGATGTTGCGGGTCACTACGCCCGCCCTGATGTCTTCCAGCTTGTCGTCAATGAGAGACCCTTTCACCCTGTAGTGACAAAAAATGATGAGAAAGGAAAATAGGCTTCTAATCCTCACCGAAAACCCAGGCCATTATGCTGAGTTGATCGAGGGACTCGATCTTTACGGTCTTGAATTCATGGCCTGCGACAGGGCAGGGGATGCGAAAAACCATGCTAAAAACTGCAATATCATCTTAGGCGAACCTGCTCGGATTGCACCTGTTTTAGATGTTGCAGAGAATCTCCAATGGATTCAGTCCACTTATGCCGGGGTAGAGGCGCTTGTAACGCCTTCTCAAAGAACAGATTACCTCCTGACCGGCGTAAAAAACCTGTTCGGGCCGCTCATGAGTGAATATGTTTTTGCCTATATTCTTGCCCTGGAAAGGAATATCTTCCAGACTTACGAGAATCAACAAAAAAGATTGTGGCAAGATATGCGATACAAGAGTCTTAAAGGCGCCCTCCTCGGTATTTGCGGTCTTGGCTCCATTGGTCGTCATATTGCTCTAACAGGAAAGCGTTTTAGGATGGACGTTTGGGGTTATAAGCGTTCTTATAAAGAGTTGCCCGAAGTCGATCGACTCTTCACCCACGCCAGTTTCAGAGAATTCTTAGCTCATCCGGATTATATTGTGATCACACTTCCCCATACCCCCGAAAGCTTTCACCTCTTTGACTATGCCTCTTTTCAGGCCATGAAAAATTCTGCCGTATTGATCAATGTGGGTAGGGGACCCGTTGTTTCGGAGAATGCACTTATCCGCGCTTTGGAGGAAAAACTCATTCGTGGAGCAGTATTAGATGTGTTCGAGGAAGAACCTCTCCCTAAAGACAGCAATCTATGGAAATTGCCGAACGTGTTCATTACGCCTCACAATTCAGCATCCAGTTTCCCGGAAGATATCGTGGATATTTTTGCAGAAAATTATCGCCTGTTTGTGGACGGGAAACCACTCAAGTATGTAGTTGATTTTGACAGAGGATATTAACCTGATCCGCCTAAACCGGCTTCTTCCACCCATACTTCAGAAATCACTGACCTGAAACTTAAAGGTCTCGTAAAAAGTCTGAGATCAAATTTTTATTTCTCATAACCCTTTTATTTTATTACATACCAATTTAATTGTTTGTGACTTTTGCTTGCCCTGTGGAATGCGGAGCCTATTCCTCGAGGAGGCTGTCCGAGGATAGCAATTTTGTTCAAAATCGAGGAATACTTGAAAAAATAACCACAGGCATATAGTTGATATTCCGAGGATTATTTTTTTGAGTATGACGAAGAGTTTGGGCAGATAAGCGCAGACTTCGAAAGGGCATTCTCGGACAGCCTCCTAGGGCGCCTTTTTGTTTACCCAGTTAAATCTCTTTTGCACTTATTTAACCGGGGCGGCTTCGTCAGACTTCCCTTGGTGGCAGAAACTCATGACAAGCCAAGGCAATTTGAGGTTTACGTCCGGAAGGAGTGAGAAAGTGATCGAAAGCCCTTGACTTAGGGATTATTATGTGTATTATATTATGTATAATAAAATCTATGAAAGGAGACCATCTAATGAGTACAGATATTGTGCGATTAAATATTACGCTTCCAAAAGAGGTCGCCGAATCCCTGAACCGTATGACCAAACCCAGAAAGCGAAGTCGTTTTATCTCAGCAGCCATCGTGGAACGGATAGAACGAAGACAGAAAGAGAAGTTAGAAAAGGACTTGGAAGAAGGCTACCGGGCAACCAGACAGGAAACCCTCGCAATCTCTAAAGAATTTGAAACTGCTGATATGGAGGGCTGGGATGAATATTAGTAGAGGGGGGTGTTACCTTGCTGCTCTTGATCCTGTCATAGGCCATGAAATATCAAAAACAAGGCCGGTAGTGGTTATTTCAAATAACAAAAATAACGAGTTCTCCGGTACAGTTACAGTTCTGCCCATCACTTCGAAGAATCTTCGGAAGATATACCCCTTTGAAATATTTTTGGCCAAAGGCGAAGCAAATCTTCCAAAGAACTCCAAGGTCAAGGCCGATCAGATTCGAACATTAGATAAAAGCAGGTTAGTGAAATTCATCGGCACACTTAAGGAAAATCAGATCGAACAGATCGATAAAGCAACAAGAATCCATCTTGCATTATTTTGACAGGAAAAACAATTGCCTTTGGCAAGACAAAACCCTTTTGAGCAACAGACGGTGAATCTCTGATGCAATTCCTTCTGCTTGGGAGGTCAGGAGGACTTTAGAAGCTTCAGGGCAGAAGCCTTGGCTATGTTATATGCCTCCGAGCCTCTGTCTAAGCTGTTTGGGCTCAGGGCGGGTGATTCGGTTCTTATTTCAATGACTTCAATCCCCCGCATTTGCACCATTTCTATCTCCTTTTGATACCCCTCCTGACGGGCGATATTAATGGCTAAATGCTGCATATGCCAGGGACTGAATCGTTTTCTTAAGAAACGATGTCTCCCCTCTTCCACGTTATTGGAGGCAATAAAATGGACAATAATCTTGTCTAATTCACAGAGGTTTGCCAAGGCCTCGACCGGAGCCTTTCCGGTTATGCCTCCATCTAAATACAGCGATCCGTTCAATTCCACCGGTTTAAAGAGGACCGGCACTGAGCCGGAAGCCTGAATTGCCTTGATTAGATCCCCATCAGTAAAGACAGTCTGTTTTCTTTGACTAAGGTTTGTGGCTGAAATAGCCAAGGGCTTATCACATTCCTCGAAACGTCTTACAGGTAGTTTTCTTAACAAACGGGCAAAGCCATCTCCCTTCAGGTATCCAGTATAGCCCCTGAAGAGCCGAATCGCGTTTAACAGGACAAGTCTCCACGGATCAGGGTCCCAGAAATCGGCCTTTTTCAAGCCAAACAGCATCTCCCTTACGGCGCCATCACTCATCCCGGATGCGGCCATTGCCGCCACAATGGCCCCGGAGCTGGCGCCGGCATAGGCCACCGGCGCAATTTCAGCATCCCTGATCGCTGCCAAGAATCCGGCATGCGCAAAGAACCCGAAAAAGCCGGAGGAAAAAGCCACGCCTAACCTGCAATTGTCTTGGGATAGACCATGGATCATAATTCACAACCTTTCAGCTTCGGACTCTATCATTCCCGCCATTTGACCACATCTCCTATGGGGACCCTCTCAGACCTCGACCGGTTTATGGGAGACTGAGGATCTCTGTAACCTACTGCCACGCCGATGACCACCTGTTTTTCATCCCGGATACTCAATGCCTCTTTAATATCGTCATCAAATGCCGTAATCAGACCTATGGGACAGGTCCCGAGTTCGAAGGCATGGGCGGCTAATACAAGGTAGCCTACGAGAACGCCTATGTCGGTGAGTCTGGCGCTGGAAAATACCTGGTCGAGAGTGATGATGATTGCGGTGGGAGCGCCGTAAAAATTGCAGCTCCCCTCATTAATGAAATCCTGAAAGGGGGTCTGCTCGGGCAGATTGGGCAGGATTGTATCGAGAAGCCTCCTCTCCCTCTCTACAAAATACTCCGGAAGGGGGCTTTTGGCCCCTGGTCCGCATGATATGTTTCGCTCCTTCATACGCTTTACCAAGAGCCTGCTAAGCCTTTTTTTCTCTTCTCCGGATACAACAATCAACTCCCATGGCTGGAGATTAATGGCCGATGGGGCCTGTGTAGCATAATTGATGAGAGTTTCTATTTTCGCTCTCTCAACCGGCCTTTCAAGAAAGGCTCGGGTGCTCCTTCTTTCTTCGATTCCCTTCAAAAGATCCATGATATTCCTCCTGGGTGTGAATGTTTGAAGTTTGGAGCGCCTAAAGTTGTGGTACGCCTTCGGCGTTTCAGTTTTAAAAAAAGAACTGCCTGTTTCGGCCAACAGCCGATCCAGCCCTTAAAATGGTCAGTCTTCCTTAACTTTAGGCACTTCACACTCCAAACTCCACACTTGGGAGCGTGAGCAGGGCGTGCGGGACGATGAGGACGTCAAGATCCTGCCTACCAGTTTTTTGGGCAGCAATATGGAAAGCCTGCTCCATATCAGCCGCCGGGATCATATGTACCTGTCGAACGATATCAGGGGTCTTGGAGCCCACAATTATGACATCAGCTTTCTCTAAGACCCTGGCCATGATAAAAGCACGCTGGGCCCCCGGCGGGTAACCGGACTCTCGCAACTCCTTCAACAGGGATGGCATGGTGATGGCATCCCGCATCTTCTCGAAAAACCTCTGCTCCCCTACCCCCTCTCCGGCGCCTTCCGGTGTCGGCGCAGGCACAATGATCACGCCACCTTCCTTTACCACTGAGACAGGGGCAAAAAAGAGATAGCTCGCGGCCCGGCATGCCTGATAGATGTTTACATCCTTGGGATACCCCACGCCGGCAACTGCCATGTCATACTGCCGGTAGATCGGGACCTCATAAAATCTGCGAGCCTCTCCCACCAACTTCCGGAAAGTTGCATCCGGTTCGCCTGCAAGCACGGCTACCGGCCTTTTTTGTTCATCCTGGACCACATTCAGGATGAACTTAAGACCGGCGCGCCGGGCCGCCTCAGACACCCCTTCGTGAAAGGGGTTCCCCTCGATCTTTCCCAGCCGTGTGCCCGGATGATCCATAATCTTGGGGCCATGGGTGTAAGCAATCATGGCCTCGCCAGCCGCGCCTATGGCCACAGTCTTACGACCGCCCGAATAGCCCGCAAACTGGTGGGGCTCTACAATGCCGGTGGAAATCAGGAGATCGGCCTCATAGGCCAATCGGTTAACGGTCAGGGGAATGCCGTTCTCTGTTTCGCCTAAGTCAATCAGGGCGCTTGAGTCCTGAGCATTATGATCCACAATCCTATAGCGATCTACAACTTCCTCACCTAACTTGATCTCCTTTTCTTTGTGCGTGCTGGGTCGATGAAGGCCGACACCGCAGAGAAGGGTGATTTGTTTGTCCGGAATCCCGGCATTCTCTAATTCTTTGAGCATGGCCGAAACCAGCAGGTGATCCGCGCCAGCCCGGGTAATATCGGTAAAGACAATGCACACCCTGTCCCGGGGTTTTGCAAACCCACTTAAGGGAGGTGAATTAATGGGCCCTGCAAGGGCCTGTGTGATGGCCCCTTTTAGGTCTTTTATAGGCTCTGTGCGCCGGGATACGGCCACTGTGCCGGTCATCCCGGGGGGTAAGCCAAAGCAGAGATGATCTTTTCCAAAGGGGATGGTGTACATATTTCAAATAATAGGAACTTAATCATAATATTGTCAATATCATTTCAGCTAACGCACACATTGCCCCATATATTGGTGTTCAATATTTTTATTGCACATTATGTTGTATTTTTTTCTTTACAAACCCATGGTAATCTGATAGAATGTTGTTGTTTGGCTGACCTTTGTTTTGTCTCTTAGCAGGGATTTCAAGTGTAAAGAGGGTTGGCGCATAGGAGGACATCATGAAAATCAAGAAAGTTTCCATTCTCGGCTTCAAGTCCTTTATGGAAAAACTCGATATCACATTCTCAAATGGGATAAGTGGTGTTGTGGGGCCGAACGGTTGCGGCAAGAGTAATGTTGTTGACGCCATAAGATGGTGTATGGGGGAGCAGAGCCCCAAACAACTGAGGGGCCGCAAGATGGAAGATGTTATATTCAGCGGCGCCGGAAACCATAAACCCCTTGGAATGGCAGAAGTCTCCCTCATGTTTGAAAATGGAGATGGCTCATTCCCTGCCGCATTCGCACAAGATCACGAGATGTCAGTGACCAGGCGCCTCTACCGGTCCGGTGAAAGCGAATACCTCATCAACAATGTCTCTTGCAGACTAAAGGATATTCAGGAGATATTCATGGATACGGG
>JAOZQV010000065.1:0-5847 GCA_029932035.1 Deltaproteobacteria bacterium
TCTGGGAACTGGTTAATCTGCCTTTCGCTGATTTCACTATCTTCAGGTATATGAATAAATCCCTGTTCCTTGGCAATCCCCACGTTCGTGATCATGCTTTTCCCGTTGAAAACTATCTTGCGGCCGAACTTTGCAGCCAAGGATATCACCTGCTGGATGCGGGTAATATTAGATGCAAAGCTCGCAACCACAAGTCTTCCCTGGCAGGTCTGGAACAGGTCATCTAAAGTTTTCCTGACATCTTTTTCGCTGAGCGTGTATCCCTCCTTCTCCGCATTGGTTGAATCAGAGAAGAATGCCAGGACCCCCTTTTCTCCGAAATGGGCGAAACGGATCAGATCGGTAAACTGGGAGTCCACCGGTGTGGGGTCTATCCTGAAATCACCCGAGTGTAAAATGACGCCTTCGGGTGTGTCTATGGCAAGACCTACCCCGTCAACTATGCTGTGGTTTACACTGATGTACTCTACGTTGAAAGGGCCGAGTTGGGTGATATCTCCCGCCCTGATTTCACGAAGTTCGGCCTTTTCGGGCAAATGATGTTCCTTAAGTTTTGCTTTTAAAAGCCCTAATGTGAAGCTGGTTCCGAATACAGGGACCGGGAATTCTTTGAGAAAAAAGGGTATGGCGCCTATATGGTCTTCGTGACCATGGGTGAGGACAAGCGCCCTTATTTTTTCTTTGTTTTGCCTGATATATGTGAAATCAGGGATTACCAGGTCAATCCCAGGCATATAATCATTAGGGAACATGAGACCTGCGTCTACAATCAAGAGGTCAGGGCCATGTTCTATTACCATCATATTAAGCCCGATCTCTCCCAATCCCCCGAGAGGTATTACTTTCAGCATCTTTTCTCCTTGTGTATTGGGCCTCTAAAGGATGCAATGATACATCCTAATCATGGAGTTGGAGCAGCAGCGCAATTATTCTTTTGAATAAACAAAAGCTTAACCGTTTAGAGAACTTCAGTCAATAGAGAATGCGTCCTTTCTAATGCCTGTCTCACGTAAAGGCTCTAAGCCGCGAAGGTTTATCCCTATTTCAAATGCCTTTGACTTGGCTACTTTCATTGTGCTATGAAAGAAATCAATACACAATTTGAAGGTTTTCAGGGCGCTTAATGAGATAATGAGGAAAAAGGAGGCTAAAAGATGGCTGGCGTAAATAAGATCATATTAATTGGAACTTTGGAGGCTGACCCAGAAGTGCGATATACGCCCAGCGGCAGTGCTGTGGCCAATTTCAGCATGGCTACCTCAGAGCAGTGGACCGATCGGGAAGGTCAAAAGCAAACTCGAAAAGGATGGCATCGGATTGTGGCATGGAGACGACTTGGAGAAATTTGCGGGGAATATCTGCGAAAGGGAAGGCAGTGTTTTATAGAAGGGCGGCTACAAACGAGATCATGGGAAGACCAGGATGGCAACAAGCGATGGACCACTGAGGTAATCGCCCAAAATATGCAGATGTTAGGGTCGGCGGACAGGGGTCAAAGCGATCAATTTTCGGATGGGCCTGATTCCACACAAGACGCAACCCCGCAGGGCGGGGTCAACAAAGTTATCTTACTTGGAAGATTGGGTAGCGATCCAGAGGTTAGGCAGATACCCAGCGGCAGTACGGTGGCTAATTTTAGCATTGCCACTTCGGAAGAATGGAAAGATAAGAACAGTGGTGAAAAACAAGAACGCACCGAATGGCATCGGATTGTGGCGTGGGCAAGTCTTGGACAGATGTGCGGTCAATCCCTTCACAAAGGAAGTCAAGTCTATGTTGAAGGAAGGGTGCAGACAAGGTCATGGGAAGGCCAGGATGGCAACAAGCGATGGACCACTGAAATAGTTGCTCAGATGGTGCGTATTTTAGGCGCTGCAGGGAAGGGGGGAAGGGCAGAATCAACAGAGGAGAGGTTCCCCACAGAAGAGCCGATAAACGTTCCAGAGGACGATATTCCGTTTTAGTGCGAACAAGAAGTTGCCCTGTCTGTCACTCAAGCGGGCAGGGCGCATTTGTTTATGTCTCACTCTCCGTTTTTTTATCGTTCTCGCCGGGAGCCGGGATTTCATCCTTTGGTTCGTTAGTGGCCTTTTTGAAATTCTTAATCCCCTTACCTATTCCACTACCAATTTCTGGCAGTTTGCCTGCGCCAAAAATGATCAGGATAATGATTAAAATAATGATCAATTCCGGCATGCCTATACCAAACATAGCGTTACCTCCGCTTCAAGAGACACAAATCCAAAAATTTAAGAGTGATCAGTTTTTGGAAGTGATTCATTGTCTTAATCTGTCAACTGTTTGAAGTCAAAAGAATTTCTAAATTTGCTAATCGAACGCTGGTAATCGAGCCAACTTGTCCAGAGTTCTATCCATTCGTCGTTGTGCCAGAAGATATCAGGCCCGCTTGGACCCTCTTTGGATATTTTTTGAAAAGCCTCAAATTCGGATCGGCAACCCTCACACAGGTTGGACTCGATAGAGGCCGTTGACGGCGGGCTCGACGATTCAGCCCCTTTTATGTGACGACCGCACATGGTGCATTTGAAAGGACATGCAGAGCATTGCAAAACCCTCTGTACAGCTTCAAATTTATCGCGATATGCCTCAACCTGCTGTTTACGTCTCTTATCCTCAAGCCGAGCCGTGATACTCAGTACTTTTTCCATGGGATTATAGCTCCATTTTTAATTGGGAACTATTTAAATAATAACACCATGGAAGGCTCGAGTCAAGGCAGGTCCATATGGATATCAGCTTTTTTCCATAACTTCTTGAACGGTTTCCCCAAGGGCGCCGAGATTCAAGGCCACTGTAATTCCGGCGGCTTGAAGGGCGTTTATCTTGTCTTCCGCCTTACCCTGACCGCCTGAGATTATGGCGCCCGCATGTCCCATCCGTCTCCCCGGAGGGGCAGTTTGGCCCGCGATAAATGCAATAACCGGCTTATTAAATTCCTCACGAATATAATCGGCGGCTTCTTCCTCGGCAGTACCACCTATTTCTCCAATAAGAACAACCCCTTCTGTTTCAGGATCTTCCTTAAATCTTTTCAGGTGGTCGATAAAGGTTGTTCCTATAAGGGGATCTCCACCGATACCGATGCATGTGGATTGTCCAAGTCCTATCCCGGTCAATTGATCAACCACCTCGTAAGTCAGGGTGCCGCTCCTTGATATGACCGCCATCGGGCCAGGTTTGTGTATTGGACCAGGCATTATCCCCACCTTGGTTTTTCCTGGTGAGATGATGCCAGGACAGTTGGGGCCTATGAGGACGGACTTTTCGTTCTTCAGAAAGCTGGCCACTTTGACCATGTCAAGCACTGGAATTCCTTCTGTGATGCACACGATGACCTCAAGCCCTGCTGAAGCCGAGTCTATGATGGCATCTGCCGCAAATGGGGGAGGAACAAAAATACACGAAACATTTACCCCTTCCTCCTCTACAGCCTGGTTGATTGTATTGAAGACAGGCACTCCTTCAACCTCGCGGCCGCCTTTCCCAGGTGTCACTCCTGCGGCTACCACTGTGCCGTATTCAAGCATCTGCTCCGTATGAAAGGCGCCTTCCCGGCCTGTGATGCCCTGGACAACGACCCTCGTGCTCTCATCTACTAATATGCTCATAATTCACGATTCCTCAATTTCTATCAAGAGACCTGTTTTGAAACCAAATCGGCTGCCTCGCCCAGATCTCTCGCTACCAAGAATTTTAACTCGGAGTTTCTGAGAATCTCTCTTCCTTCTTTCACATTTGTCCCCTCTAATCTAACGATTAAGGGTACCCGTATCCTTGTCTTTTTTGCCGCTGCAACCACCCCCCTTGCCAGGACGTCACACCTCAGGATGCCGCCAAAGATATTGACCAGGATAGCCTTGACTCTCCTGTCCTTAAGAATTATTTCAACACCTTTGGTGATCATATCTTCGGATGCCCCGCCGCCGACATCGAGGAAATTGGCAGGTTCTGCCCCAGCCATTTTAATGACATCCATGGTAGCCATCGCAAGTCCCGCACCATTTACCATTGCGCCGATATTCCCATCTAAGCGGATATAATTTAGATGATATTTTTCCGCCATCAGTTCCAGTGGGTCCTTCTCCCTTGGGTCATCAAGGAGCAGGAGCTCTTTTTGCCTGAAAAGAGCGTTATCATCAATATTGACCTTGGCGTCTAATGCAAAAACCTTACGATCTTTTGTCAGTACAAGGGGGTTGATCTCCACGAGGGTGCAGTCAAGGGTCATGAAAATCTTATATACATTGGCCATGACGGACATTAGAGCCCTTAGGGCGCCGAAAGGGGGCGGAGGTTCCTGGCTGTAAAGAAGGTTTCGTGCATTATGCATCATCCATCCGACCGCAGGATCGATATGTTCTTTTAGAATAAGTTCAGAAGACTTGGCAGCTACCTCTTCTATTTCCATTCCGCCTGCCTGGCTGAAGATCATAGTGGGACACGCGGTTGACCTGTCAACGATCATGCTGAGATAGTATTCGCGATTGATCTCGATCCCCTCCTCGATGAGGACCTGGTTGACAGTGACTCCTTCAGGGCCGGTTTGCGGAGTCACCAGGTGTTTGCCTAAAAGCGACTCTGTGGCCGTCACAACTTCATAAGGATAATGGACGACTTTTACACCGCCTCCCTTCCCTCTACCACCTGCATGGACTTGGGCCTTAACTACCCATGGGGGGCCGTTGATAATCTGGGTAGCCTTTGTAGCCTGGTCTGCGGCAGTAACAACCTGGCCGTTAGGAATCGGTATTCCCGATTTCCCGAAAATATCTTTGGCCTGATATTCATGTAATTTCATTTCAACGCTCCATTGTCAGATTGCGGCTATTGCCGAGCAAGCATAAGTAGAAAAATAATGTTGCCATAATTGCGAAGAGCAATTAATAAAAGTATTTATTCTCCTTTAAACCGATTGTCAAGAGGGGCAATCCGATAATCTTGTAAAAGGGAAAAAACATGATTCTGTTGATGCGCAGATTCTGAATTCTTAAACTGGCCTCCCAATAGAGTGTCCTGTCAGAATCCCATATTGGCGTAAAGCTGCATTCAACATGATCATGAAAAATGAAAGCTTGTCAGAGGAATGATTCCCGTATAGAATCTTTTATTACCGCAGCAGGGGGAGCAGGTGGAATAGGTTGTCCCCGGCAAAAAGGTGGGCTAAGTAAAACATAGGGCCGATCAGTATCCGACCTATAATCCCGGTATGGGCGAAATTGTCAAGCAGTATGATCCCGATTAGAACGAACGGCCCGTACCGTCCAAAAACCCGGTACTTTTGTGCTGCGATAGGCGGGAGGATGTTTTCCAGGACGTGTGAACCGTCAAGAGGAGGAAGGGGCAGCAGGTTGAAGATGCCAAGCCCAATGTTCATGAGTATCAGCCAAAGCAATGCCTGCAGATAAATCTCAAAAGGGAGGACAAGGAAGCGGATGAATAATCCGGCCAAAACCGCCACACATATATTGGCGAGAGGGCCAGCGAGAGACATGATGATGATATCTCTCCGGGTGTTCTTGAAATATCTGATATCCACAGGCACAGGCTTGGCCCATCCGAAGTTGAAGATAAAAAGGCAGATTGCCCCGAGAGGATCAATATGGGGCAGAGGATTGAGGCTAAGTCTGCCCATCTGCTTTGCGGTAGGGTCTCCCAACCAGAGCGCTGCCCTGCCATGGGCATACTCATGAATGGTGATTGCGAAAAGCAAAACAGGTATTTTGACGATCCACTGGGTAATATCAAAGGACATAAGTGAATTCTCTCCGAGGTTTTAATTCTGATGGGGTTACATATCAATAAACGTGGAATACGGCAAGGGAGAAA
>JAOZQV010000065.1:5947-12505 GCA_029932035.1 Deltaproteobacteria bacterium
TCAATATTCAATCAGCATGGGGTGGTGATTCTTATGAAGGTAAGGAGAGCGGATCTTGCCGGATCCTGGTACCCTGGGGAAAAGTCTGACTGCAGGAGGACTATTGAAGAGTTTCTCGATCCCGAACTTCTTTGTCCGGATACCTCGGGAGATATTGTGGGAGGGATTGTTCCTCATGCGGGATGGGTTTTTTCCGGGAAAATCGCGTGTAATGTCATCAAATGTCTCAGGGTTACGAATGAAGCGGATACCTGTATTATCTTTGGTCGGCATCTTCATTCGGCGAGTGACAGTATTATCATGAAAGAGGGGCAGTGGGCCACGCCACTCGGGGAATTGGAGGTAGATGTCGACCTTGCCACGCAATTGACAGCGGAATTTCCTTTTGACGTTGAAACAACTTCCCGGTATGATCACGACAACACCATTGAGGTCCAATTACCTTTTATAAAACACTTCTTTCCCGAGATCAAGATTGTCCCGATTGGCCTTCCTCCTAATTCTGCCTCTTTGAAAATTGCGAAGAGGGCAGTTGAGATATCAAAAGAGATGGGAAGGAGAACCATTATCCTTGGGTCTACGGATTTAACCCATTATGGTTATAATTACGGATACATGCCCAAAGGCACTGGTGAAGAGGCGGTTGAATGGGTAAAAAAGGTTAACGATAAACGCGCAGTTGATTTAATGGTGGAAATGGATGAAAATGCGGTGATTGATGAATCATTTGAGAGCCACAATATTTGTTGTCCAGGAGCTGTAGCAGCAGCGATTGTAGCTGCAAAGGAATTGGGCGCAGTAAAGGCGAAACAAATGATATATTCAACCAGCTATGATGTGAGGCCGGACAGCAGTTTCGTTGGTTATGTCGGGATTGTTTTTGGCTGTGACTAAAGCTGAGATCTAAGGGGGGTGTTCTCTGAGTTGATTTTTTCTAAGGGAATTAAAAAAATAAAGAAAATACGAGATGATCGAATGAATATTGCCCGAAACATAAAGGAGTCGAGCTACGATTCTCTAACCTTGCCGGAACCAACCGACAATGGCGAGGGAAATAAAGGAGATTCGCCCTCGGGACGGGGAAGAATTAAGATTGATTTCCTGATTCACGATCTTAAGGTGCCTCTTGCAGTGATCGAAGCAGGGCTCATGGCGTTAATGAATAAGCAGGAGAAATATGGCCCTGTTACGGAGCGACAGGAGAAGGTCTTCGCTCGGGCGCTGAGGAATACCAAGGTCCTAAAGACATTAGTAAATGACGCCCTGGAATTGGGGAAATCGAGGGAGGGGGTAGTTAATTTTTCTACATTCAAACTGTCAAACTTATTAGAGCAGGCCCTTGAGGAGATATTTGATCTGACCGATATTAGCGCCTCCGAAGAAATTAAACAGTGCACCAAGTTGGCCCAGGTCGGGGCAGTATTGAAGAATAAAGGTGTCCTTCTGTTTGTAGATGAGAATCTCTGGTGTGAAAAAATCTGTCAGGATCACGCAAAACTAAAGCAGATCTTGAGAAATTTATTGAGCAATGCGCTGAAATATCGAAAAAATATCGTGGAATTGAAGGTTGACAGGACAGAAGATTCCATTGTCTTTTCTGTTAAGGATGATGGTGAGGGTATCCCATCAGCCTTTCATAAGAAGATTTTTGAGTGCTATTTCCAGATGGATCCCGAGTACAGAGGTTCTTGCAGCGTAAGGGGTCATGGCCTGGGTCTGGCAGGCGTTATGGTGCTTGTGGAGGATTTGGGCGGCAAACTGTTTCTCGATAGTGATGTGGGTCTCGGTACAAGGTTTTTGGTCAAGTTACCACTGGAGACCCACCCCTAAAGCATCCCCTCTATTTCATCTTTGCTGGCACGGTATTTTCGATCATACACGTCCCAGAATTCCCTGTCCTTTTCCTTCCATCCTTCTCCAAATTTCTTGTCAAAATATGGCTCGAGTTTTTCAAGCCAGTTGGCCTCTCTTTCGCGGGGCTCTAATATGTCTGCGATATAAACGGCAATTTCAGAGATCTTGTCCTTGGGGATATAGGACTGTGCTCCTCCTTTGATAGATTTTACCAGGTTATCAGGGCTGACTGCATGAGCCGTGAGCATTAGAGCAGGGATGTTTCTCTCGTTTGCTAATTCCAAAAGCTCGTAACCCCTGACTCCCATTATGTCAAGGATTGCCAAGTCATATCTGTTTTTGTTGAGGAACTTCTGCGCGGTTTCAAAATTGGGCGCGCTATCAACAAGGCACATATCAAGGATTTCAACCAAGGTTTCCAATATGTCAGGCTCATCGTCAACAATCAGAATTCTTTTTCCATCAAGAACATTGTCCATATTTGACCCTCCTTCGTTGTAAAATCAAGATTCTGGGAATATTAACCACACAAATCATTGCCAGTCAATAGTTTTATGAGTTTGGAGCCGGTCATGTTTGGGACGACCCAAATTTGATTGACATTTCGGGTTAAATTCTTTAACGTATTATTTAATCTGAATCTGTTAAACGGAGGGCAACTATGGATTTTGTTGAAAGGTCAAAGATTAGATTAGAGCACTGGAAAACCCATAATGATCATCATTATGAGGAATACCAGATTTTTGCCGACCATCTTGAAGATGCGGGAAAAAGGAAGAGTGCGGGGCATATTCGGGAGATGATTGACTTAACGGCGAAGATTGGTGATTGTCTAAGTAGTGCGTTGAAAGAGATCGACGAATGAGATGGCATCTGCGCCGGAAAAAGGTATTCGGCGTACAAGAAAGGGGAGGTGGCATATGTGCGAAGCCCATGCTTATATCATAAAAGAGAAGGAAGAAAAAAAGATACTTGAAAGTGTTGATTTAGTGGAGTTTGAGGGTGATGAGATAAGGCTTGTAAGTATCTTTGGCGAACAGAAGACTTTGCGCGGGCGGCTTGCCCGGTATGATAGCAGTGGAGGAAAGATCGTTTTTGAAGTGGTTTAATGTTGAAGACGAGAAATCGAGCAGGAAAGGGATTTGATGATGCAGGAACTGATTGAACAGGCTGCTGATGTCATAACCGGGTCGAGAGTGACATTGGCATTGACCGGAGCCGGAATTTCTGTGGAATCCGGGATCCCCGATTTCCGCAGCGCTGGTGGGCTATGGTCCAAATATGACCCTGCTGAATACGCCACGATTAGCGCATTCAGGGCTAACCCCGAGAAGGTGTGGGAAATGCTCTGGGAAATGGGTGAGGTGGTAAATCAAGCAAGACCCAATAACGCGCATCTCGCTATGGGAGAGCTTGAAACCATGGGCTTTCTCCATTATATCATAACCCAGAATATCGATAACCTGCATCAATCTGGTGGTTCGAGGAACGTTATTGAATACCATGGGAACTCGAGCACACTCTCCTGTCTCTGGTGTGGGAAACAATACAAGGCTGAAGAAAAAAGGGATGAAAATCCTCCAAGATGCGTGTGCCAGAATGTGTTGAAACCGGATGTCATCTTTTTCGGCGAAGCTATTCCGGAAGAAGCAATGCGCCGATCCTTTGAGCTTGCCTCATCAGCGGAGGCCCTGTTAGTGGTGGGGACTTCGGCGGTAGTCTCACCTGTCAACACTATACCGTCCGTTGCCAAAGGAAATAGTGCAAAGATCATTGAAATTAACAAGGAAAGGACTCACTTGACCGACAGCCTCACAGATATTTTTTTTAAGGGTAGCGCTGGTGAGATCATGCCTCAAATCGTAGAGGCCATAAAGAAAAAAAAGCCGCCGTTGTCTTGATCCCCCCTTCAACCTTTTCAAGGATGCTCTTCCCTAATCTGAATCCGCGAACGGTTACGGTTTTTTATATACATTTTTGATGGGCTCACAAAAATTCAAAAGTTTCCCCAGCACTATGTGCGTGGATCTTCTACAGGATTTGGAGTAATCCTCTCAAAGCTAACTGCTTACAATAATGTGAAATACCTGAATTCCTAATCCCGCGATCCGCGAGACGCAATTACCCGTAAAAAGGACTTTTTACGGGCGTATCATTTTTGTTGACAACATCGAAAAATGGTATAAAGTAGCACGACTCGAACTGGCAGAAACCTGGTCTTCGAGTTGCGCAGCCGTAATTCAGGAGAGAAGGAAGAGCAAGTTGAACTTGAGGAATGATAAGTGGCTATCAAGATAAACAAAGAGGCATTGGAAAAGGTTTGCAAGGAGATAATCGAGACCATTCTGATCTGTCTTCCCAATGCCTTTAAGGGCACAGTCTACCGAATAGGCAATCCTCCTGATATGATAGCCAGGCGGATTACCTCAGGGATAATTGATGAAGGACGAAAAGAGATATCATGGGGCCTCCCGGAAAAGTCAGACTATAACTCTCCTGGGAAACAGTGGGGGGAATATCGGGATGAGCCTGGCCGGCCCTTAGAGGCCATGGCATGGTGTGTAGAGCGACAGGAAAGTTGGACGGCCGAGGATCCCAAAAATGACTCTCGGAGTGTCCGACTTCAGGTGGAAGGGGCCTGGACAGATTTCCACCACATGGAACCGGTTTTGATCAGGAAAAAAGATTTGTACTTCGGTAAAGAATCACTGCTGGAATACCCCAGGAACTATGACGGCGAGACGCTCTGGGAAGAGAGTGATTATGTTGCGGTGGCAGTGATAAAGATCCATTTCCGTCCTTATACAATTAAGATAGGGGGACCGGAGACAAAAGTTATAAAGAGATTGTCCCGCGCATTGGGCACGGAGCTCCTTTCCTACCAGTTAACGCAGAAGTCCCTTGAGGCCATGCATAATTTGGCAGAGGACAGGCTTAATTCCTGTAATATCCTCGCGGATTCCTTGAGGAACGTCATTACAAAGTCCGGCTTGATTTTCTCGCTCATAAAGTTGGAACTCGGTTTCCTGAGGGGTCAGTGGGAGGCACTCATCTTGGAGAAATCTGACCAGAAAGAGATGAGGCGTAATGCGATTTATGCGCTAAATGAGTTAGTCAGAAGTATTGGCGATTCTCCTAATGGCCTGGGTAATCATTTGGTCAAAATGCAGCACAGATTCATGGATTTTCATCCACCTCCGGAACAGGGCGAAAATTGGCTAAGGATGCAGATTGAGGAGAAATGGAATACACTGATCCGCATGGGTCTCATTGAAGAAGAAAAAGTTAGACCGGTTCGCGAAGAAATTGACAAACTGAAAAGTTCCCTTTATTTGGGCAAGGACCCGGATATCCTTTCAGCCTATAATAAATTACCCGAGCCTTTAAAAACAGAGTGGGTTGACTTACTATATAAAGATACAGAGGTTTTTGATTTACAGCTCCTTGATCGCTTAATATATATGCTTGGCGATACTTATCTTGATTTTCCATATAGGGATAAGTCGAAAAAAAGCCTCATCCGTCTAAAGGCAGTTGCTGAGATTATGGGGCAATTGGAAGATAACACCAATGTAGTCCTGCGGGAAATATTAAACGGGCATGACGATGAAATGATACCTTCCCTGTCTGTCAGAAAAGAAATATGACTTTGGGTTGCAGAGGGACTGTGCGGCGTTTGTGCGCCTGTAGCTCAGCTGGATAGAGCAGCGGACTTCTAATCCGCAGGCCGCAGGTTCGAGTCCTGCCAGGCGCGCCAGTAAAATCAAGGACTTACGCCACCTGGCCAAGTCCTTTTTTATTGGAAATGCTATTTTATCCATGAATAGTCCATGAAAACACTTCGGTAAGGCTAATATTTTGATTATTTCCTGTCTTCAAAAGTCTCCCTGAGGGGTCTTGGAACCCCCTCACCTGATTTGTTCAGGACCGTGATAACTTCCGCCTTTCGTAGCACTTTTCCGTTATCCTTCCTAATATAGCCGTTCTTTACAACAGAAAGAATCGTCTCATCTTTAAGGCTATTCGATTCCTCTGTTTCAACGACCTTGCAGGACTCCATCCCGGCCATGTTGTCAGGAAATTCCATCATGACGATATCATTGGCTTTGAGCAACCTGATAAGCTTTTTATGGACAGAACGGATGTTTTTAGCCAAACGTCGAGTGGCTTTATCAAATTCGTCTTCCCTGGCTCGAACGGATTCGTCTATATTTTCAAGAGCGTCCAGAATTTCAAAAATGCCCATACACAGACTGCTTTCTCTTTGCTGAAAGGCGTCCTCCTGCTGTCTCAGGGAATGACCAAGGGCTGCAATCTCCTTCTGGAAGGCGATAAATTTTTCACGAAGAAACGCTTTTTCTTCCTTCATTATTCCTCATCAAAGATAGAAAGTCGTTTTAATCCTGAGATTTCCGGTGTGCCGCAACCATTTGGAGGTACCGGTCTTTTGAGTTGCGACAGATCAATAAACTGCAAAAAATCATGGGCTGCCTTAGAGACGGAATCCAAGAGTTCCTTCTGGGCTATAGCGACCTCCTTTGCGGAGAACGTCCGCTCCCTGAGCGCCAGCGTGGCCGCCTGTATGATCGCCTTTTTGTCTGCGGAACGATCAATATCGAGTATTTTGTACGGATTCATTTCGTTCCCCCTCTTCTATTTGCTCGAGCATCTCCTCAATGTCATACAGGATGTCATGATCGCCAC
>JAOZQV010000405.1:0-673 GCA_029932035.1 Deltaproteobacteria bacterium
AAATGACTAACCCGGAAATTATTGCTGCGGGATAGGTCATTACCCCCATTAGCCGGTATACCGCTTGTCTTGAGCTTGGCTACCTCTCTTTGTTTCTCAGCCAATATTTCCACTAATCGAGAATGCAAGGAAGGATCCTATATTTTGTCCCGAAGGAATGGTTTGCATTGCCGGGTAAAATCGATGAGCCGATCAAGCTTTTCCATGGCCCGGCCAGAATCAATGGAATCCTTTGCCCGTTCAATCCCTTCGCTGAAATTGTCGGCAACCCCGGCTGACACAAGAGCAGCAGACGCGTTCAAGACAACCATATCCCGCTTGGGCCCCTTCTCCCCATTGAGAATATCCCTGATAATCTGTGCGTTTTCCCTTACATTCCCCCCCTTTATTGCCTCAGGAGCGGCTCTTTTGAAACCATATTCCTCTGGTGTCATTTCAAAGGTTTTCACCTCACCGTCTTTAAGGTGAGAAACCTTAGTGGGGCCGCAAATGCTTATCTCGTCAAATGTTCCCTCGCCACACACCACAAAGGCCTCCCGGGTTGCCAGCCTCTTCAGGACTTCGGCCATCTTTTCCGTGAGTTGTGGTTCATACACTCCCAGGACCTGGACAGAGGCCCTTGCCGGGTTTGTCAAGGGGCCCAATATATTGAAAATAGTGCGTATCCCTATCT
>JAOZQV010000405.1:683-3325 GCA_029932035.1 Deltaproteobacteria bacterium
CTTGGCCTGACTGCGTATTTCATGGCCCCGTGAAAGAGGGGCGCATAGAGGAAACCTATCCCCACATTCAGAATACATTCCTCCACATCCGTGGTGGTTATATCCAGATTAACTCCCAGATTCTCCAGGACGTCGGAACTCCCGCACAGGCTGGACACGGCCCGATTGCCATGCTTTGCCACCTTTACACCTTCCCCGGCCGCGACAAATGCGGTGGCGGTGGAGACGTTGAACGTGTTGGTGCCATCTCCTCCGGTACCACAGGTATCCAAAATGGTCTCGTCTTCAATATTGATCTCATCGCGGTCAATGCTAATGAGATGATTGTTAAGGTTCATCCTGGTGGCCTTGTCCCTCATCGCCTTAGCCGCCCCGGTGATCTCGTCCACGGTCTCTCCCTTCAATCTCAGGGCAGTAATGAACCCTGCAATCTGAGCGGATGTTGCCGTTCCGGACATTACCTCATCCATGGTCTCTTTCATCTCAGCCTCTGTCAGATTGTCGCCTCTAACCACCTTTGCAATCGCTTCTTTGATCATGATTCAGTCCCTCCCTTTGTTATTATGGATGAAATTTCTAATAATATGGCCCCCGACATCCGTTAAAATCGATTCCGGATGAAATTGGACCCCTTCAATTTTATATTTACGGTGTCTCAGACCCATAATCTCCCCATCCTCTGTCCATGCGCTTATCTCCAGGCAGTCCGGGAAAGACTCCCTGTCCACGATGAGCGAATGATAACGGATGGCTTCAAACGGGTTTGGGATACCGTCATAAATGGTTTGGCCATCGTGAAAGATCGAAGAACTTTTTCCGTGCATGATCCTGTCAGCCTGAATCACCTTACCGCCAAATGCCGCGGTTATAGATTGATGACCCAGGCAGACACCCAGCAGAGGGCGTTTAGGACCAAAACAACGAATGGTCTCCACAGAAATACCGGCCTGGTCAGGGCGCCCTGGTCCGGGTGAAATGACAAGTGCAGAGGGCATCAATCTCGCTATCTCAATGAGATCTATTTGATCATTGCGCCAAACATGAACGTTTTCTCCAATGACTTGAAACATCTGGACCAGATTGTAGGTAAAAGAGTCATAGTTATCTATCATCAGAATCATTTTTTGACCTCTCAATGGCCTTAAACATGGCGCCGGCCTTTTTTAAGGTTTCCTCATATTCTTTCTCGGGAGACGAGTCATACACAATACCCGCTCCCACCTGAACAGAGAGCCTGTTTTCAACAATAGAAATAGTGCGAATGGTGATACAGAAATCCATATTGCCGTTGAAACCGAAATAGCCTACCGCTCCGGCATAAGGCCCCCTTGACGATGGTTCCAGTTCGCTTATGATCTCCATGGCCCTGATCTTGGGCGCCCCTGTAACGGTGCCGGCAGGAAAGGTCGCCATGAACAGGTCAAATCCGTCCATCTGGGGTTTCAATAGCCCTTCCAACCTGGTGACAATATGCATCACATGAGAGTAATGCTCCACCTCCATAAGCCGGGGCACGGTGACAGAGCCGGGCATGGCCACCTTCCCCACATCGTTTCTGCCCAGATCGACCAGCATGATATGCTCTTTCGCCTTTCGGACAGACTCATTAAAGTCATCTCTATTGAAATTGGACTCAAAATCAGTCAGGGAAAAAGGGGCTTTCTCCGACATAGAAGACAGAGGACGTTGTAGTTCGGCAATGGTCTCACCAACCTCCTCACAGGCCAGGTCATAGATCTCTTTCAAGTCGTCATTTTCCCTTAAATGGGCAAAGGCGATCACTTTGATCTGGTGTGTTAGATGGTCAAAAACGATCAGGCGCTTTGAGGCTGTAAAGAGAGCCTCGGGCATCACCGTGTCTTCAGGAGAAATCTCGGGGAGATATCCCCATTTCCTGACCAGGTCATAATTGACATACCCCACAAGCCCTCCCTGAAACGTTGCGAGTTCTTTGATTGTCACCGGTTTTATATTTTTGATTATGTCCCTCAGAACCTGCAAAGGATTCCCCACATCCTTTAATGTCTCTTTTTCCTTTCCTCTTGATATCTTCACTTCCCGATTACGTGACAGGACTATCAGATAGGGCTTGTAGCCAATAAAGCTGTATCGCCCCCATTTCTTATCGCCGTCAGCGCTTTCAAGGAGGTAGGAAAAGGATTTGTCTCTAATCTTTAAATAGGCCGAAACCGTGTTTCCGTATCAGCCAAGAATTCCTGATAGACCGGAATCAGGTTCCCCTGCCTGGCCATTAGCCTGAATTCAGAAAATGAAGGTCTTGTTTCCAATTTGCGTCTCCTAAATAAGAAAGGCCGTGGGAATTATTGCCCCACGGCCTTTTCTCTCAGTGCACCAAATAAAAACCGCGGGTCCCTGAGAGGGGCCCACGGTTTAAAATTTTATGATATCTATTTTAAATTAACGTTGGTGGGCACACCTCCCTGTTAGAGTTGCGCCACCACCAATTTCTAAGATCAGTTGCTAAATTTTGTTTTCTCTCCGAATCCATGGCTAACACATATAGACGCAATGAAAAAAAATGTCAAGAAAAAAATCACGGATCCAGACCATCTTTGTTCAAAAGCCCCGCTGGACAGAGTTCCTATGGCATTCTCACTGGCCCTTCGTACCAGGCCTCTTCC
>JAOZQV010000406.1 GCA_029932035.1 Deltaproteobacteria bacterium
AAGAGGGGGTGGTAAAATCAAATGGCAGTTAGAATTCGAATGACAAGAATGGGTGCGAAAAAGAGACCGTTTTATCGGTTGGTGGCAGCTGATTCAGAAGCGCCTCGGGATGGTAAATTTTTAGAGATATTGGGATATTACGATCCAATGAAGGATCCCGCAGTGGTGAAAATTCACGAAGATAAGATGAACTACTGGATCGAGCAAGGGGCACGCGTTTCGGAGGCAGTAAAGGCTATCTTAAAAAAAGAAGGAAAGATGCAATCCCATTCAGCGTCAAACTAATGACGTTTCCCTTTAATCAGATGGGAGGTGAATCGAGATGAAGGATCTGATTTCATACATTGCTAAAGCGTTAGTTGATAAGCCAGAGGAAGTGGCCGTCTCTGAAATTGAGGGAGAACAGACATCTGTTATTGAGCTGAAAGTAGCTAAGGAAGATCTGGGAAAAGTCATCGGAAAGCAGGGTCGCACCGCAAGGGCTATGAGGACAATTCTCAGCGCAGCCTCCACGAAAATCAGGAAACGATCGGTTTTGGAGATTATTGAATAGCTTGAACCCCGGTTCACCGGATACGTTGCTTGTTTTGGGAAAGGTAATCAGGCCTCACGGGCTGGAAGGCCTTCTTCGTGTCTGGTCTTATGCACGTTCTGAGGTATCATTTATCGATGCTGAGGAGATCTACCTAAGGCACGATTCAGGCAAGCTATACGCGTACCGGGTGTTGTCCGTTAGACCCCACAAAAATATCCTCTTGATGAACTTAAAGGGACTGGATTCTATCGATCAGGCAGAAGAATTCAGAGGCGCAGAGGTCTTGGCTGAATATGAGGCCATTACCCGCGAAGAGGGAGAGTACTTTTGGGATGAACTTATCGGTCTCAAGGTCTTTTTAGACACGGGGGACTATCTCGGAGCCATCTCTCGGATCATACCTGCGGGTAGTAACGAAATCTATGTGGTGGGGTCTGGAGAGAAAGAAATCTTTATCCCGGCTACGTACGAGGTGGTTCAAGAAATCGATCTCGAAAAGGGAAAAATGACTATCTCAGCCATGGAGGGGTTATTAGATTTGAATGAAGTTTGATGTCCTCACCTTATTCCCTGAAATGCTTATCGCTTACCTGCAACAAGGTGTCTTGGGGCGGGCGGTAAAGAGGGGATTGGTGGATGTTAATCTGATTAATATACGTGATTTTGCGAGAGGAACGCACAAGACGACCGATGACCGTCCTTACGGGGGCGGTGAAGGTATGGTCATGAAACCAGGCCCAATCTATCGGGCCCTGAAATCGGTTGACAGGGTAGAGGGAAAGAGTCCTGTTATTCTTCTCAGTCCCCAGGGAAAACTGTTTGATCAATCGATTGCGTGGGAGATGTCCGGGTGGGATCAACTCGTTCTTGTCTGTGGCCGTTACGAAGGGATAGATGAAAGAATCAAGTTGACCTGTATCGATATGGAGTTGTCCATCGGTGATTATATCTTGAGCGGTGGGGAATTGGGCGCGATGGTTATTGTTGATGCAGTAAGTCGTCTGATTCCCGGGGTTCTCGGAGGTGAGAGATCCAATCTCGAAGACTCTTTTGAAGATGGGCTTCTGGAATACCCCCAGTACACCAGGCCAAGGATGTTCCAGGACAAGCCGGTCCCGGAGGTTCTCTTGTCAGGAAATCATGAAAAGATTCGCGTGTGGAGGAGAAAAGAATCCCTGAAGAGAACCTTAGAAAAAAGACCAGATCTGCTCAAGCAGGCAAACCTAACGCCTGAGGATAAGGCGATTTTGGCGGAATTATTATAAGGGGGCGTAACTTTGCGTCTCTACATGGGGCTGATTCATTTTCCTGTTTACAACAAAAATTATGAGAGGATCGCCTCGGCCATAACTACATTAGACATCCATGATTTGGCCAGACTATCTAAGACTTATGGCGTCAAAAGGCTTTTCATTGTCACACCTTTAGATGACCAGCAGAACCTGGCAAGACGTGTTTTAAGACACTGGATCGATGGTTATGGCGCCCAATACAACCGGCACAGGAAAGAGGCCCTTGAACTTGTCTGTGTCGTTCCGGACCTCGATCGGGCAGTAGAGGAAATTAAAGAAACAGAGGGAGAAGCCCCTCTGATAATTGCTACAGATGCTTCAGATGAGAATGATCGTTCCATGTCTTACGAAAAGGCAAGGGGCATTATTCAAGAGGACAAGACCGTTATTCTGTTATTTGGGACAGCATGGGGTCTCCACGAAGAGGTTATGAAAAAGACCGATAATATATTAGATCCTGTTTCAGGCAGAACGGGTTATAATCACCTCTCTGTAAGGACCGCGGCAGCCATTATTTTAGATCGATTAGCAGGAGCGATATAGGAGAATGATATGAATGTCATGGAAGCGCTTGAAAAGGAACAAATGCGTGGTGATATCCCCGGATTCAGGCCGGGTGACACGGTCAAGGTACATGTCAAGATAAAAGAGGGCGAAAAGGAAAGAATTCAGGTATTTCAAGGAGTTGTTATCCGAAAGCGTAGAGGAAATACCGGCGCCACCTTTACGGTAAGAAAGGTCTCTTATGGTATCGGGGTAGAAAGGATCTTTCCTCTTCACTCCCCTATTATTGATAAAATCGAGATCATAACAAGGGGTAGGGTACGAAGGGCACGACTCTACTACCTGCGGAATCTGAGAGGAAAGGCCGCCAGAATCAAAGAAAAGAGATTCTGATGTCAGGGATTTCTGCCGGATTAAGAGAACAGATATCGGCCCGAATGACAGGGAAAAGTGCGTCCTCCTGAAAATTTGCACATTTTCCCGGAAAGCGTTGATCGCTTGGCCGGTGATCCATTTTTTTATGAAGGATTGGCCCGCAGGGCAGGGTATCAGTTGATTGCCGGTGTTGATGAGGCGGGGCGAGGCCCGTTGGCCGGGCCAGTTGTGGCTGCAGCAGTTATCTTTCCTCCTAATCCCGAGGTGCCAGGAGTCAGGGATTCAAAAATGATGACTGCAAGGGCAAGGGAGGAGGCCTTTGTTGTTATCCATGGTGAGGCCTTAGCCGCTGCTGTTGGTGTTGTTTCGCGTGAATTTATTGATGAGTTCAATATCTTGAAGGCCTCTCTTGAGGCTATGGCACGCGCAGTGAAGGCCCTTGACCCAAGACCTGAAACCCTTCTTGTTGACGGTATCCACCCAGTTCCACTCCCCATAACTCAGAAGTGTCTGAAAAAGGGCGATCAGATCAGTCGTAGCATCTCTGCTGCTTCTGTTCTTGCCAAGGTGTATCGGGACAGGATCATGCGTTCTTACCACAGGATGTATCCGG
>JAOZQV010000407.1 GCA_029932035.1 Deltaproteobacteria bacterium
CTCTTCTTCTATTTGTTAGCGCCTATGGCCCGGAGACAAAAAAAATCCCCGGACCGAAATGATTCGACCCGGGGATTTCCCTTTTTTATCCTCAAGATCCTGCCGCTACCCCCAGTCCGCGAAGGCTACAGCCCCATCTGTTCAGGCAGGTCTTCTGACTCCCCCCCCCTCTTAGCGACCTTCCCATCCGCCACTCAACTCGTTGCGTAAGGAGTTAAATGCCTGACAGTGGTACAAAATGCCAAAAGAGTTCCCTTTTTCTTCTCAAACAAAGAATTAAGGGCGGGGTCACAGCGGCGGGCCCGTCCCGTTTTAACGGCGTTCCCTATTAAGCTCAAAATGAGCGCCTGAACTTCTACCTGGGCATATTAACAGAATGAAACTGAAAGTCAATAAGAATTTGATGAAATCGTCAAAAGTAATTCGTTATGATTCTTTGTTGGAAACACCAGCTTCCTCAAAGGTGAGCATCTCCTGAAAGATCCTTACAGCGCCTTCCATGATCCCCATAGCAAGGGCACCGCCTGTCCCCTCCCCAAGACGCATCCCCAGATCAAGAATGGGATCAAGCCCAAGATAGTCCAACATAATCTTGTGACCCGGTTCCTCTGAACAATGTCCTGCAAAAACGTAATCCACCGCATCCGGGCAAATGGCATGCGCCACTAATGCTCCGGCCGTTGAAATAAAGCCATCGATTAGCACAGGACGACTATGGTAGGCCCCGGCCAGCACACATCCCGCTATCCCACCGATCTCGAATCCTCCGATTTTCTCCAGGACATCAACACCATCCTTTGAGTCCGGTTGATTCACCTCTATCCCTTGGCGAATAGCCTCCCGTTTCCGTGAAAGTCCGTCGTCATCCACGCCCGTGCCCCGGCCCACCATCTCTTCAAGGTCCCTACCTGTAAGCACCGTTCCAATGGCTGCCGAAGGAGTTGTGTTGCCAATCCCCATATCCCCCGTCCCCAAGATCTCAACGCCTTTGTGGAAAAGGTCGCTGGCAAGTTGAAAACCTGCCAGAATGGCCTTCTCAGCTTCCTGTCGCGTCATGGCTGGACCTTTGGCAAAATTTGATGTTCCTTTTGCCACCTTATGGATTAAGAGCCGGTCACCCCCTTCCATGGAAGCGGGATCCAATTCGGGAATAATCCCCATATCCACCACCCAGACATCTGCATTCACAAGACGGGCAAGCACATTAATGCCGGCGCCGCCCCTCAGAAAGGCACGGACCATTTCACCTGTAATCACCTGGGGGTAAGCGCTTACCCCTTGATCCACCACTCCATGGTCCCCTGCCATCACCAGGATAGCCCTCCTACCCATGGATGGCTTGAGGGTTCTGTAGATGCCACATAAACGCTCGGATATTTCGTGAAGCCTTCCCAATGCCCTTGTGGGCATCACCAATTGGTCCGTTCGCTGGCGGGCCTTTTCGATCCATTCCCCATCCGCTTGCCTGATCCCTTTTATGATATCCTCCAAACCAATGCCTTCTTTAACCATTCTTGTTTTACCTCCGTTTATTCTTATTCCTTACAAGCCAAAAAAAATCCCCAAGCGTTATTCGCTCGAGGATTTACCTTCTCCACAAACATGAAGCCGGATGGCAGGTCTTCTGACTCTTGGATCGTCCTACTGCCCGCACCTTCCCATCAGGCACTCGACTTTTCATTAAGGGCTTGACAGTGGCTTATTGCGGGGTTCGTCCCCAATCACAGCGGCGGGTCCGTACCGGATTTTCACCGGTTTCCCGATTATGCCCTCAAGGGGCGCCATCAAACTTATTTATAAAATGTAATTATCTATCAGTATGGAAGAAACATCTAACTTTGTCAAGTTTTTCCCACCAGGTTCACACGGGGCTTTCCGCGGACGCTATTTCTGGTTAAGAATCTCTTCCGGTACGAGTCCTTCCAAATGAGGAAAATAATCTGTCATATGAGGAATTTGCATCGATTCCATAAACTGCTGCTCAAAGTCTTTTTCAACAGTCAGCTCGATGTATTCCACGTTACGTGAGATCCAGGCGGCATCCGCACGCATATCCCGGTCCAAAAGAACCACCCGGGCACCGTCACCGGCTGCGTTGCCAATGGAAAGGATTTTTTCTATTTCGCAATCCGGAAACAGTCCCATGATCAAGGCTTTCTCCCTGGCAACATGGGTGCCGAATGCTCCGGCTATCTTGATGGTATCGAGCTTATCGATACCCATACGCCGCATCATCAGCTTGCATCCGGTATAAAGTGCGCCCTTGGCCAATTGTATCTGGCGTATGTCCTTCTGGGTGATCACCACGTCTTTGTCGATAGAGGTCTCGTTGGCCCAGGCGATGACAAACTCCTTCTGCCGTGGATTATCCGGATTCTTGCGAAAGCGGTTTGACTTCTGATTTTTGGAAAACCTCCCACTCTTCTCCACCACACCGGAACGGTAAAGCTCAGCGAGAACGTCTAAGATGCCCGACCCGCAGATTCCTTTGGTCTTCATCTCTTCCGGCTTGGAGTATTTTAGCCATGCTTCCCTGCCAATGACCTTATAATCCACATCATGGCTTTCAGGGGCTATCGTAATCCTTTCAATGGCGCCTGGCGCGGCCCGCATTCCAAAGGCCAACTGGGCGCCCTCTAATGCCGGTCCGGTTGCACAGGAGGATGATATAAGCTTTTCTTTGTTCCCCAATACCAGTTCGCCGTTGGTGCCGATGTCTATGATGAGTTGCATCTGCTCACTCTTGTGGGGCTTCTCCGTCACCAATACGCAGACGTTATCAGCCCCCACAAACCCGGCCTCATTGGGCATAATAAATACATTCGACGAGGTGTTGATCTCTATCCCGAGGTCCCGGGCCCTGATATCTAAGCTGCGATGAACTACCGGTGGAAACGGGGCCAGACCCACATACTGGGGGTCTAATTTGAGCAAAATATGGTGCATGGCGGTGTTGCAGCCCAACGTCAGGTCGACGATGTCAGAGGATTCAAGACGGAGATAGGTCTTTCCCTCTTCAGGGTCTTCGACCATGACCGGCCGGCCATGCTCGTCCTTTACTACCTTCCTGTTCTCGTCTTTCTTTTTTTTCTTTGGCGGATGGGTCCCTTCACAGGCCTTTCGCACCAGTTCATTAAGGCCCTCAATGATATCATCACTCATCCGTTCCAGGCCCCCGGGAGTCTGCATGTGATAGGTGATCCGCGACATCACGTCCTCACCGTATTTGCACTGCGGGTTCATCATGGAGACCGTGTCCAAAACCTCCATGGTCCTCATGTTACAGAAGTAGGCGGCCACTGTGGTGGTGCCCACAT
>JAOZQV010000408.1 GCA_029932035.1 Deltaproteobacteria bacterium
GGCCGTATACTCAGGGGACTCAAAGGAAACCGCCACATGGCTCTGGGCGGCGAGGTTGTAGATTTCATCCGGCTGGACCTGCTGGATGATTCGGATAAGGTTCGTGGAATCGGTGAGATCCCCGTAGTGGAGGATG
This sequence comes from Deltaproteobacteria bacterium, assembly GCA_029932035.1. Lineage (GTDB taxonomy): Bacteria > Desulfobacterota > DSM-4660 > Desulfatiglandales > Desulfatiglandaceae > Desulfacyla. The sequence goes on from JAOZQV010000408.1 coordinate 137, forward strand.
AAATTCCTGTCCGATACATGGGGGTCCTGGTACAGGTGGTCGATGCGATCCGTGTTGAAGAGAGAAGACCGCCGTTTGATGCCATGTACTTCGTATCCTTTTTCCAGAAGGAATTCGGCGAGGAACGCGCCGTCCTGGCCGGTGATGCCTGTGATCAATGCTATTTTTTTCATCTGGTTTTCCTTATTTTCTCACGCAAAGGCGCAAAGCCGCTAAGGTTATAAGTTGTTGGTAACTCTTATATTCAAACTGACCCCAGTCCTCCGACATCCGACATCCGACATCCGACATCTCCAGTCATTTCTTAGCGCCTTTGCGTGAGACATCTTAAAAGAGAACTAAAGGCTCATCAACAAATCCTTCCACTGCCGGGTAATCTTCTTCCTCTCAAAATGCTCAAGGAAATACCGCCGCCCACTTTCCCCCATTTCAGCCGCCCGCGCCTCATTATCCAATACCTCTTCAATTTTCCGCGCCAGTTCTTTCGGATCATCAACAGATGATTGAACGCCCGCATCCGCGTCTCTCAATATCCCGACAACTTCCGATTCCGGATCAGATACACAGACAATGGGTTTTCCAACGGCCAGGAGTCCATACAACTTGCTTGGCATGATAACCCCTTCATTTTCAGGGTAGATGCCCACAAGTGAGAGGTCCGCCATGGACAGGGATTCAGCCAGACGATCCAGCGGTTGGAACGGGAGAAAAGTGACGTTATCAAGATTCATTGAAACAGCGATCCGCTCGATTTCTTTCTTTTTTCCTCCGTCACCCGCAAAAACAAACGCTATATCTTCCCTGTGCCTAAGCTCTCCGGCAGCCTGTATCATGACCTCCATGGGCTGATACCGTCCGATATTGCCTGAATACATAACAATTCTTTTATTCTTCAAACCGGTCTTCTTCAGGATCTCATTGTTTTCCTTAGGCACAGGATAGATTCGATTTCGATCGGCCCAGTTGGGCAACACATATACTTTGCCACGCTTTCCAGGGACCTTACGCAAAATCAAATTCTTCATTGTTTCCGACAGCACTACAACTGCGGACGCATTCCTGAGTGCAAGTGTATTTGCGTAATCGATCAATCTATAGGCAAATCCATTTCTGGAGATCATGCCCACCTGTGCAGGCAGTTCCGGCCACAGATCATGGATAAGTACCACATATTTTTGTTTCTTTAGTTTGTTCGCGAAAAGGCCCAGGATAGGCAACAAGGCGGGATTGGTATTAAATACTAACAGATCATTTCTGTTTCCATGAAACAATTTGGGAATCATGCTCAAAAAACAGCTGCTACTGTTCAGTATCCGTCCGATATTCTTGTTTTTATTAAAGAGGAAGGTCCAGACTCTTTTTATCCCTACTCCGTTATGGTGTTCCGATTGCGGGGATAGCTCATTAATCAGATAGGTGGCCTGGGCGGAAACAACACCGACGTTCAGGCCATACGATGCCATATCTTCCGCCAGATCAGCCATGATAATGGCTGTGGTGGTCATATCTGGGTAGTAAAGCTGGGTAAAAAACGTGGTGGATAAGGAGGGGCTATGATGCATGACTTAGAGCGACGGCCGGAGGCCGTTCTTTCTGTTCCCCGGGCAACAAACCCAGCCCTGGTAAACGGCAGGATTGTGAAATTCCGCCTTTAACTTAACTGAATCTGGAAGGGGTGCACTGCATGGTCGTTGATCCAAATCTTCATGGATCGTTTTTATCCTCAGATTGAACAAGCAGAAACTCCCTTGAGTGAATGACGTTCCCCAGCTCCAACAGGCTTTACCTTTGCGAAACGATTTCATCTCCCCTGCTAAATTAATGTCTCCAGCCCTTTCCGATCAAGTAAGTTGAGCAGTTTTTTGGATGGACCGCTCGGGTGCTTTTTCCCAATTTCCCACTGGCGAACAGTCGATAAACTGGTATTGAGGATGGAGGCCAGTACCGCCTGGCTAAGCCTATACCGTTCGCGAATAGCCCGGATCTTTTCGGCATCGTACTCCGGGACCTTTATCGTAAGGCAAAGGGCGTCGAGTTCGTGCATGTTGCGCTTGTCAATGAAACCAAGCCGGTGAAGGTCGCTTGCCGTCTCATGCACCGCTTCCAAAATGCGGCTCTTGGGCTTACCTTTCCTGTTCATGGCAAATCTCCTGCAAGGAACCGTCTCGAACCGCTTCGTCAAGCTGTCCCGAGGTCATGCCGAGGAGTTGTTTGGCAATGACCCGCAAACCCTGTAATTCCTCGGCGTTGATATTGGTGCGCTCATTCTTCTCAAACCCGAACAAGAAAAACCACCGGTCGGCCTTGTTTGTGGCCACCAGGGTTCGGGCGCCGCCGCGTTTTCCCCTACCAGGCAAGGCCAGACGCTTCTTTGCCAGGCCTGCGCCGAGTTCCGCATCAATGAGCCCTTGCCCCATCTCATCAACCGCCTGACATAGTGCCATATCAGAAAGCCCGATCTTGCGAAACCAGCGGCCAAAATATCGAGTCTTGAAAATGCGCATTATGCCAATACTATAACACTTAGTGTCTCAGATGGCAAGAAAACCCTCCCCAAAACCAACCATGACGTGGGGGCACAGGATAGGCAACAAGGCGGGATTGGTATTAAATACTAACAGATCATTTCTGTTTCCATGAAACAATTTGGGAATCATGCTCAAAAAACAGCTGCTACTGTTCAGTATCCGTCCGATATTCTTGTTTTTATTAAAGAGGAAGGTCCAGACTCTTTTTATCCCTACTCCATTATGGTGTTCCGCTTATGAATTGGGGGTCAAGTCTGCTGTTGACTGTTAGTCGGTTAATAGCTAAAGCAGCGAGGCATTTATGACGATTAAATCAACTGTGAAGATCGATGTTTAATATTCGTAATCAATCCCTTTACCGGTTTCCGGTCTGGGGCTGTCACAACCAAAACCGGACGTCTTTTCTTGGTTGTTAAGTCGGAATAGGGAAAAGGTATCCCCACAAGATCTCCTGGTTTACACGTCATTCCAAATCTCGTCGTCTATATTGCCCCAGATATTGTCCATAACCGTTATCTGGGGTTTCTTTAGGTCATTGTTTCGCACTAAATTCAATCGGTGTTTTGCTTCAATATATCCTATAAAATCTAGAACTTCTCGAGCCAAAAACTCGGGAAGCCGTTGTGCTTCGTTATATATTTTTTG
>JAOZQV010000409.1 GCA_029932035.1 Deltaproteobacteria bacterium
CAAGAAAGGCGATCGCAAGGCTCTTTAACATCACCAATCCTAATCAAATCGTTTTTACGATGAATGTCACCCAGGCCCTTAACATCGTAATAAGCGGTTTCCTCAAACAGGGTGATCATGTCATCACCACATCAATGGAACATAATTCGGTCCTGCGTCCCCTGCGCCATCTCGAGAAGCATGGGGTCATCAGCCTGTCCATAGTCCAATGTGACTACAAGGGCCGCCTGGATTCCTATGAAATTCCTCCCCTGATTCAGAAAAATACTGCCTTAATAGTCCTCAACCATGCATCCAACGTGTGCGGAACCATACAGGACGTGAAGGCGGTCAAACAGGCCATTGGCGATATTCCCCTTCTCTTAGATGCTGCGCAGACCGCAGGTTGTTTTCCAATAGATGTGGAGGCTGATTGTATCGATTTCTTGGCCTTTACAGGCCACAAGGCCATGCTGGGGCCACAGGGAACTGGCGGGTTATATATGCGGGAGGGGCTGGTCGTAAATCCCTCAATAAGAGGCGGCACAGGAAGCATTTCAGAAAAAGAGGTGCAGCCCGACTTCTTGCCCGACATGCTTGAAAGCGGTACCAGGAATAATGTTGGGATTGCCGGTCTCGGGGCAGGCGTTGATTTTATCCTCAGACAGGGCGTTTCTAAAATCCAGGAACATGATAAAAACCTCACTGCTGCCCTGTTGTCTGCCCTTTATGACGTGGCCGGTGTCACAATTTACGGGCCATTGAACGCCGAAGAGCAAACCGCTACAATATCACTCACCCTTGACAGTCTCCTGCCGCCCGGCGCCAGATACGATTATGGGGGTTGCGGAGCGGTCAATCTTGAACTTATGGAAGAAGATATCTATCCTGCTGAGGCCGGGAATATCCTGAACACCGAACATGATATTTTGGTAAGGACCGGTCTGCACTGCGCGCCCATAGCACACAAGACCTTAAAGACCTTTCCTGAAGGCACAGTCCGAATCAGCATGGGTTATTTTAATACGCTTGAAGAAATAGAAATAACCGCAAATGCAATCAGGAGAATAGCCTCCAGGGAATACTCCTGAAAAAGTGCCTAAAGTGAGCTAAAGTTTAAAGCGCCTAAAGCTAAGGGAATTTAAAACAGAGATCAACATCGAACATCCAACGTTCAACATCGAATAAAAAAATACCAACTTTGATGGTCTCGTAAAAAGTCCGGATTTGGCGTTTTCATAAGGAATAACCATTGAAATCATTGGGTGCAAGTTTTCGCATTTTTGACTTTTTACTGATGCATCAACTTTAGCTCACTTTAGTCACTTCAAACTTTAGACGCTTATGTCGGAAACAGCTCCCATGGTAAGACGCGACCTGGAATTCTTTCCTGTCCAGGACCAGGGACAGCAGTTTGTCCTCATCAGGGACCATCTTGGTCTGGTTGAGGAAGGGAAGGCCGTCGGGCTACCTCTGTACCAGATTATGACGCTCTTGAACGGCGCCACTACCGTCAGGGACTTGCAGATGGCATTGATGCGGCAGCAAGGGGGCGTCTTGGTGGGGGCGGATGAGATCAATGGCCTGCTGGCCCACCTTGATGAATCATTTCTCCTCGATTCTGAGAGATTTAAGAACGCCAAAGAGCGAATAATTACCGAGTTTAGTTCGCGGAGAATCAGACCCTGCTCCCATTGCGGAAAAAGCTATCCGCAAAATCCGTCAGAGTTACGAGTCAGGCTGGATGAAATCTTGAACAGCCAGCTACCGGTACTTGAACCGGAAGGTAAACTTTCAGCCCTGGTTGCCCCCCATATTGACCTCAATGTGGGATACAGGGGCTATTCGACCGCCTATCAGTTATTGAAACATACCACCCCTTCACGGATCATACTGTTGGGAGTGGGGCATCAACTGCAAAATGCCCTCTTCTCTCTTACTGATAAGGATTTTGAGACCCCCTTGGGTATCACAAAGAGCGACCAGGCATCAATTAATCGTTTGCGGGAAGCGGGGCAGGGCATCATCGCTCCTAACGACTTTATCCATCGGTCTGAACACTCCATCGAATTCCAGCTCATTTTTTTGCAGCATCTGCTCGCAGATAACCCTTTTACCATCATCCCGATCCTTTGTGGGTCTCTCCAATCAGGCTTGCCTGAATACAGCAGAGAGGCCTACCAGGAGGAGACAGGCCGTTTTTTGGATGAACTCAGGCTGATCCTCAATGACCCGGAGCAAGAAACCATTCTGATAGCAGGCGTCGACTTTTCCCACACCGGCCCGAAATTCGGTCATGAAATGCCGGCATCCCACCTCCAAAACAGCTCCCAGGAGCATGACCGGAATCTGTTGACGCACCTGACCCGGCTTGACGCGGCTAATTTCTGGGAAGAATCAAGAAGTGTAAATGATCAATTCAATGTCTGCGGTTTTTCCGCCCTGGCATGCCTGCTTGAGATCTTACCTCAGTGTCAGGGAGAACTTCTCCATTATGAGATATGGCACGAAGAACCTACCCGATCAGCAGTCACCTTTGCTTCTGTTGCTTTTACCCCTTAGTTTGAAAATCTATCCCCTTATTGTCTCCCGTACGTCGCTGGCAATCTTTGCAAGTTCTGTAAAGTCACCTTTCAGACCATAGAAAGCAAAGGAGTTCAGAAATTGACGACCCCACAGCAGGGAGCGGTCGGTCTCTGTAAGATCGGCTTCTTCACAGACGACGTTCCAGTTTTCTCCGATTGCAGAAATCTGATGTTCCACGATTGCCGCCGCCTCTTTCTCTGAGAGCAGGAAATGGTGAGCGGCTTTTAGGCAGGCGGATATCTGACTCATGCGATTGTCGTCTGAAATAAGCATCGCCTGTGAGGCCTCGTTGCCAGCTCGCGCTTGTGGGCAAATGTCATAGGCGGGGGTCAGCGTCAGCATATGCCCATCCCAAAATGCGGCATGGTTGCGCGCGTGATCGTCTGTATTGCCGGACAAGATGTTGAAGACCAGACGGGAAAACAGTTCTTTCAGCGTCGCGGGCGCATTCGTGAATTTATGACGGATAATTTCGGCCAGGTCTTGATAGCTGGCATAGCGGGCCATCATTTCATCCAGACCCAAAAGCGTGAGCGCGGAAACCATACTTTTGCGCTGCCAGCCCTGTAATGCGTGGGTGCGGTCGAAACGCTCTATGAGCAGAATGTCTTTGTTGGACGATTTTGTCAGCGAAACCAACGCGGTGTTGAGCCCCACAAGACCGGCAAGACGCATAGAAATGAATTCCACTTTTACAACGTTATATAAGTCTGTAGAAGACGAAAACTTGGCGATATACTTGGT
>JAOZQV010000410.1 GCA_029932035.1 Deltaproteobacteria bacterium
ATAATCGTGAAGTTTGATCTGTTGGATTGATAATCTCTTCGCACCTTTGCAAGCGCCCTCTCGAGCGTCTTGCTTTCTGTTTCGCGGGCGCGCACTTCGCGGTTCAGTCCGGCATATTTCCGTTGAAGGTCCGTCAATACCTCGAGCCTTGCCTTAATCCTCTTCCGTTCCTGCTCCAAATGGATCACTTTTTGACGCAGGGAGACCTCTTCGAGTTCCATAGAAAGGGCCTTGAGCTGCAAATCGTGCAGCATTTCTCCTGCTTCGGATTTAAAACTCGCCTTTTCAGGAATAACCTGTTTTTCAAGGATGTGGAGCTGTCTCTTCCACTCCTTGATCTGTTCCGTATCAAGGGCCTCCACTTCCTGTCTTTCGAAATCGGCCCGCGTTTCTTCGTATTCTGATTTGGAAATGAGGCCTTTTTCATAGAGTTTCTGGGCACGTTCAAAGGCGAGTTTATACTTTATCATATCGACAGAGTCGGTTCTTTGCGTCTTATCATCGTGGATCGCCCGTCTGATACGCTCTATCCTGATATTCAGGTCGGCAAGACCCTGGGTTTTTGCCTGAGTTGCTTTTTCATTTGCCTCTTTCGCCTTCAGGCCATTTATCCTTTCTTCCAGGCTGGCCTTTTGTAGTCCCAAGGTATCCCTATCCACCCTGGCATTGGACAAGAGGAGTTCCAATGAGGTCACTTGCTCGAGATTCCATTTCACTTCCATGTCAAGATCAACGATCTTGTTGGTGGTGATGAATTTTTGTAGTCTCGCGTCAGCGTCTAATAATTGCCTGCTCACCTTCTTGAATCGCGCTTCAAGGTCACGCAAGTCCCTGCCGGCATTGTCTCTTGCAAGTTGCATCTGGTTCGCAATAAACACATCCCTCAGCGTGTTTGCGATTGCTGCCACCTTTTGGGCCGAATCCCACGTGGCCCGGATAAACACCAACGATGTCTTTCTCTCCACCCAGACCCTGCAGGCCCGGCCCAATGCCTTCAGAGAGGTCGCTAATTTCAACCTTTCCCTGACCTCTTCAAGGTTCGAAGGGATTTTGACCATCTGAATCTGTGTTGCAAGGGGCGGGGTCCGGCCCAGGCCCTCTTCAGTTCCCTCTTCGGGGGTATAAAGCATGACGGTTTCTGTTTCATAGATTCGTGTCCCGAACTTGATTCCGGCGAAAAGTCCGAGAGAAATGGAAACCACAAAAAAGATGGCGAGGATCTTCCAGCGGCGCAGCAGTCCGATGAGAAGGGTAAGCGGTTCAAAGGGGAGTCCGCCCCCGGTTTCGGGGGTCTGTTGAGTCTCGGGATTTACCATAACTGATTCCTTATCGTTTGCGACGGAAAACGCGCTTGATGATTTTGTCCTTGAAATAGCCCCTCTCTTTTGCATTAAAGCCGATCAGCCAGAATGCGCCCGCAAAAACCATACTGCCAAGGATCTCCAATATGGCGACTTCCATTAGATTGGTCACGGGCCGATAGCGCTGTGCGGCCACCAAAAAAGCGGCCATCAGCAAGGCCGGGACAATGCTCGGAAAAACCGTGCTCTTATAAAAATCCCAGTGGGACCTTTCATGAACCCTGCCGGCCTTGGTCTGTATTAAACCCACATAAATAGGTAGATAGGAAATGAATGTTGCCATGGCCACGCCTTTGATCCCGTAAAGCTGAATCAGGAGGAGGGATAGGCCTAAGTTGAGCGCCTGGCACCCGAGTATTGAAAAGGCCAAAAACTTCTGATGACCGCCCATGCTTAGAATATTTTCTGTATTGCCATGAATAACACCGATCATGACTGCTGCTACGAGCCATTGACAGACCGGAACAGACGTCTTGAATTCAGGGCCTATCCAGGCAATAATTAATGGCTCTGCCAAAAGGGCCAATCCCAATAACAGTGGCGTGGCAAATCCCGTGGTCAGTTTGCTGCCGCGGTACCAGACTGCCCGTATGTTCTGTTGTTCATCTGCCCCGTGGAGTTCAGCTACCACCGGGGTCAATGCCTTGATCAGGTGGTAGCAAAACTGATCTGCCTTTCCCGAGAGCCGTATGCCGATGGAATATATGGCAACCATTTGCAAGGGCAGAAAAAGTTTGACAACAATGGCATCGACCCGGGTGGCAATCAATCCGGCGACCTGGATGAGCGAGAAATAGAGGGAAAAGGAGGATAACTCACGGACCAGAGATCGATCAAAATGCTTGGGCCGGAGGCTCAATTCAGGAGATATGGCCTTTACATGCACCATCATTGCGAACATGGGCAGGACCCCTAACAGGGCATTTAGTCCTGCGAGGACCCGGAGATCAGGGATGCGACTCAGTACGATCAACACACTCACAAAATAGGCAAGCCCCCCAATGACCTTGTAGCCGTTGGCTACCTTCATCTTCTGGAGACCTACAAGGACGCCCCGGAACATACCCAAGGGCATATACAGGGCAGATCGCGCCCCTATTATTAACAGGACAGCCCGGGCTGACGCGGCCTGATCGGCCGGGATCTCAAAGACCTGATTAAAGAAGAGTAAACTTGCCGCGACTGCACCCATTACGATTGCCCCGAGTACAACATAAAGCCAGAAAAGTGTACATATAATGGCCTGCTGTCGCTCAATATCCTGTCGTCCCCTTGCGTCAGCCACATATTTGACCACGGAGGCGCCAAACCCCATGTCGGCTAACTCAAAAAATGCGAGAAATGACCAGATCAGAGACCACAATCCAAAGGTTTCACTCCCTAAGGTTTTGATAATAAAGGGGATCAGGACCAAGAAGGTAATGGTGTCAATAATGTCTCGCCCGTAACTGGAGAGGGTGTTGACCAGGATATAGCGAGACCGGTTTTTTGGCTGCGGGGTGTTTGATGCAGTTTCCGGCTGTTGTTGATCGGTCATTTTCTTTCCAAGACGTTAGGTCGAGGCCCGTATATTTCGGGTCTCCATTTTCATTATATTTCCTATGGATACCATCAACCCCGATAGGATCAAAAAGAGATAAAAAACCTGGGTCTGACGGAATATCCACTCTAATAACCCTTGCAGGTGGAGCGTCGAAAATCCCACAAACAGGCCCAACAGGATAGCCTGATAATACTCGTCGCGGGCCTTCAAAAGAAGGACAAAATTTTTCAGGTAAAACCGTAACAAAAACAGGATAAACGTCAACATCCCGAGCCAGCCGGTTTCGGCCGCAAAGAGGAGATATATGTGGTGAGCGGTGCCCAACCGGCTCATACCCCGTTTGCTTTCCCTGAATGCGTCTAAGTCCTCCACTGTATCCACTTTGTCCGGATA
>JAOZQV010000066.1 GCA_029932035.1 Deltaproteobacteria bacterium
CTTTCGGAGCACCGGGGAAGATAAGGGCCCCTGCCCTTCCTGCGGCAGTGAGGAAAGCGAAAAACTATTATCTGCGTTTTCATCTGTTGCTTCGAGTTCCGGCCTCGGTCTGGGAAGCAGTTCGGCCTCGTCATCGTGCGCATCACACGGCGGTTTTTCGTGAGGTTGATCTGTGCAGCCGTGCGCTGTATTGATCAGGTCTAAAAGGAGCTGTGCATTGGAACAGGATAAAACTCAAAAAAGAGGAGGCGGCATGAGTATCTGGGTCTTTGTTTTGATTATCGCGGGGTGGGTTGTCTTACAGGCATACATCCTCCCCAAATTCGGAATTTCCACATGAATGAAGAACAGTTGTCAGGTAGACAACACACAGAAAAAAATAGCCGATATACAGCAAAAGCGCTAAGGCAATCCCTTTGATCGCCAAGGGTGGCTTCCTCCCTTCCCATAGCTAAAGTTAAAGAAATCGGGGATACGCAAAGTTTATCCCGTGCTGGGTTCAGCCCTGAATTCCTCAAATCTACGATGGATCAACAAAAGCTCTGGGCTCCCCCTCTTAGAGATATGTGCTCCAATGCTGCCAGGGTTATCGAGGGATTTCATGTATACACCCACCGAGAGAGAGTACGTTGATGAAGATGTCCCCTGAGGAGTTAAGACAGGCTTTCGCGATGAGCAACGATCTCGAACTTTTTCGAGCAGGTTGGATATATTAATGCCCTACAGCCAGTATCCCGCTGGCTGCCAGACTGAGGATAATAACCTCCAGAGCTGCCAGAACCGCATAGATTTTATCATTGCTTTTCAATAGGATTGGGATAATCGCCAGATAGCATATTATGGTGGTGCCCGCTAAGATGGTAATCCCGATAAAGTTCATAAAGTCCCCGTAGCCGATCATCGCGAGCCAGGCCCACCCGGGCTTGATGTTGGCATGTTCAAGATAGTCATGGACGTTCATCGCCCAGTAATTAGGGACATTTTCATGTGGGATATAAGGGTCTAATATGCGGAGGGCGTAAATAGCAAATGTGATAAAGAGGATCGCAAGGCCGATATACATCCCCTTTTCGAGAATCGATGAGTACCGCAACTGTTCGGGCCCCGCCTCAACTGTGGCCTTCGGTTTATCCGTCATCATTTTCCCTCCTAATCATACCTCGTGGTAGTCGTTTTTGTTGTAACAGGACTTTCCAAATCAACCAATGCCCAATCCCTTCAGAAGCGCCTTGCCTCCGGCAAAGGCCAGGATTATAATCACCATCCATCTTATGATGGTGGGCTTCGTCACGGCCAGAAGCCGGACACCCACAAAGGAGCCCAGCATAATCCCTACCAGGGATGGAACCACCATCATGGGGATTACGCAACCCTGGTGCATATATACCCATGCCGCGGAGGTATCGGTAATGGAAAGGAGAAACTTGCTCGTGGCCACGCTGATCTTCAAGGGGGCGCCCATCAGAATGTTGAGGACAGGCACATTCGCCCAGCCAGCCCCGAGCCCAAACATACCGGCCATGACGCCGATGATAATGAAAAGACCCAACCCAATGGGAGTTCGGTGGACCTTCCAATCAATAACCTGGCCAGTACTCGCTTCCCGGTAAACACCATATATTCTGAGCGCCGAAGAGAGCCGGTCCGCCTTTGGCACATCAGGAAACGTGGACTTCTTTGCGCTGAGCATGAGTATGCAGATCCCTATAATGGTCGCTCCAAGGGATATCTGTACAATGTTGGTGGGAAGAGCCAGACCGATCATGGCCCCGATGATGGCGCAGGATGAGGCGATGAGGGCTACAGGTATAGCAAGCCTGAGACTTGCCAAATTCATTTTGAGAAGCCCCGGTCCCGCTGCCAGCGCACCGCACAGTGCTACGAGGAGACCCGTACCCCTGACAAAGTCCAGATGAAACGGGAAAAATCCACTGATTATCGGGACAAACAGGACACCACCGCCCACACCGCCGAGGACGGCAAATATGCCCATCACAAAAGTGACGACCAGCAAGACCAAGGGCCAAAACCACCATGGATGGCCCTGGGACCGGGAGACCGCGGCTTCTTCTGCGGCAGCCATCACAGGGCTGCTTCCCAACAGGAATAACATCATAATCAACTTCGTAAACAAGATACCATCCCATTTTCTCAGCATCAGAAAATCCTTTCTCGCAGATTGTTTTTGCCGTGGCAAAGCGTGCTTGACTTAGATAACTGGGATCTGATAATATAAAATATTTATTTTGTCAAGGACAAAACCCCTGCCAAAAAGATACCGAGGTTGCTATGGGGGGCTGCCAGCGCCTTGTAGAAATGGATATTTAAAAATTTTCATGCGAAAGCTTTAAGCCTGGATCCAAAAGGTTTCTGTTATTTACAGTAGGGATAAACTTTGATGATGGAAGAGGGGCAGCGATCTCATCAGAATGGAGTTGCCGGGAGTGTAGCCACCACCTTGAGTGAGGCGCATTTGGATTTCCTTGGTCGGAGTCTGGTTCATCTTGCGCACGATCTCAAGAATCACTTGGCCACCATTCATGAATCTGCGGGACTGATGGGGGATCTACTCAAGCTCAAACAGAGGAAACATTCTGGTTGGGCCCGAAGACTTTTCAAGCGTGGGCAGGGCCCACCCCTTAATATTGATCCTTTTTTTAAGGAACTGAATGCGATCCAAGAAGAGGTCGTTCAGGGCTCGGCCCTTATTCAAGATATCGGTAACCTTGCCCACCGTTTGGCAGAGAACCCGTCGTCATCCATGGGAAGCGAGACATTAGCATTAAAGGAAACACAGGGAGTCTTAACAAAATAGGGCAGAATAATAATCCCCTTTCGGCAGTAACCAGTAAATGGCAGGCCTTGCGGTTAGTGGAGTATATCATTAAGACATGAAGGGAGAAGGTCATGAAGAAAATGAAGGTGCTACTGGTAGACGATGAGATAGAATTTGTAAATACGCTTTCTAATCGACTCGGCATGCGTAACATCAAGACAGATGTAGTCTATGACGGCCAACAGGCACTGGATTACGTTGCAGAACGGGAGCCAGACGTCATTGTTCTGGACCTGGAAATGCCTAAAGTACATGGGATGGATGTGCTTCGCCAACTCAGCAGGACCAATCCCAAGATCCAGGTGGTTATCTTAACCGCATTCGGCACCCAGGAACGGGAGGATGAGGCAAAAAAGCTGCAGGCCTTCGATTTCATCAATAAGCCTGTGGACGTGGAAACGCTTGCCGATCGCATTCGGGGCGCCTACCGCTACAAAGTTGAAAAAACCATGGTGGCCACTGCTTTTGCAGAGGCAGGAGAATTCGATACGGCCAGGGAAATTGTTAAAGACGCAGAATCGTTCAAGACCACCGGCGAATTATTTAAAGACGAAAGATAGCGCTCGCCCGGGTTCGGTTGTAGGCGCCTGACAATTTTGGGCTTTGGCAATAAATCCGTATGAATGGAGAAAACCGTCTTCCCCGGAAAATACACCATCATGGAGCGGGACCAGAATAAGATGCTGTGCCACGGAAATTCAGTCGTTGCTGGGAAGGTATTGACTGACCTGATGGAAAAAGTCCCGGTGCATCTAAAGAGTCTTCAGACCTCGTCCGACAGGCTGGCCAGTCTTTTGGACCTGATGAAGCAGGAAATTGGGGAGGACACGGATAAATTCGTTCAAATCTTGTCAAGTATTGATAGACATATAGACCTTATTGGCAGGAAAACACAAATCTTCAATCGATTCTCGCAAAGGATGGGCTTGTCTCCAGCGGTTTTTGATCTTAGAGAGGTTATCGACGAGGTGGTGCTTTTCTCGGCTCGGTTGGCGCATTTGCATAATGTTACCATCAAATTGGAACTGGATGAAAATCTACCAGGACTCCACAACGATCCTGTAGCTATACATTTTCTGGTTTCAAAGATCATCGATTGGATGCTAACGAGGATGGAGAGAGGCGGAAAGCTAATCGTCGGAGCCAGGTATGAGGAAGGGGGGTTGTTGATTGATGTGGAGGGCCAGGGCCATTTAAAAGAAGCATCCTCCACGGAACGAGACGCGCCCGACCACTCTTGGTCCATAGCTCAGGATCTCATTAAAGAATTGGGGGGCCGTTGGAAATCCGCAACCCGTAAATATTCTATAAAAAGAATCTCCCTGTTTCTGCCGGACACCCGGGCTTTGGTCCACACCCAAGCATAGAAAATGGATTTACTGAAGGCAATCAAACCGAAATTCTGGGATTATCAAGACATGGCGTCGGTCCCTTATAAGGCCACGTGCCAATTTCGCCGCCTCTGGTATGGCGTGATTATCCTAACATCTGTTGTCGCCCTTTTTCCCCTGATCTTCCTGGCCGTTATCGATTATAATGCGACGCAGCATGATCTCGAATCCGAGATCCTTCTTCGCGTCTCACGGCTGGTCTCCAATACCCAAAGGACCATCGCTTATTTCTTGGACGAACGCAAATCCGCTCTGGATTTTGTTGTTCATGATAACAGCTTTGAGAAGTGCGCAAACCCCGATCGGCTGGATGGAATACTTATGAATCTCAAAAACGCCTTCGGTGGATTTAAGGATATTGGGCTGATTGACTCTCTCGGTCTTCAGAGGTTCTATGTGGGTCCTTACAGCCTCAAGGGGAAGGATTACGGTGATCAGGAGTGGTATCAACAGGTGGTTGAACGAGGCCAATATATCAGCGATGTGTTCCTGGGCTTTCGCCATGCCCCCCATCTTGTTATTGCAATCAAATACACCTCAGAAAGCGGCTCATATTGTGTGCTCAGGGCCACCTTAGATACGGAAAAGTTCAACGACATCCTCTCCCACCTTGAGATGGCAGGTGAAGGTGATGCCTTTGTCATCAACCACCAGGGGATTCTCCAAACCCCGTCCCGCTTTCATGGGAAGGTCTTTCAAAAGATCTCTTTGCCCATACCGGAGTATGCCCCCAAGACCCGGGTATTTCAATGGGAAACAGCTGATGGTGTCCCACTCATTATCGGCTACAGATACATCTCAGACACCCCCTTCATCCTGATGGTGATCAAACAAAAAACCGAGCTCATGAAACCCTGGTACAACACCCGGATACAGCTCATTGGGTTCCTGATTATCAGTGTCACATTTATCCTGCTGGTCATTTTTGGCGGAACCACGTATCTCGTGAACAGGATATATATGGCCGATCAGAGGCTGATCATGACCATGCACAACGTGGAATACTCCAACAAAATGGCCTCTATCGGGCGATTGGCAGCAGGGGTGGCCCACGAGATAAACAACCCCCTGGCCATCATTAACGAAAAGGCCGGGCTCATCAAAGATCTACTCAACTTTAAGAAGGAATATGGAAAGGATAATACCCTGGCGGGTTCAATAGACGTTATCCTCTCTTCAGTGGAACGCTGCGGCAGGATAACAAAAAGACTCCTCGGTTTTGCCCGCCACATGGATGTGAGTATCCAGTCCATTCATCTGGATGAGATGGTTCAGGAGGTTCTTGAATTTCTGCACAAAGAGGCAGAATACAGGGCCATCGCAATTTCACTCCATTTCTCTGATGAGATTCCAAGAATAGAGACAGACGCGGGTAAGTTGCAACAGGTTCTATTGAATATTATCAACAACGCCTTCGCGGCCATGGAAAACGGCGGATGTCTCGACATTAGAACCGAAATGGCCGGACAAGAGGTGGTCTCAATCACGATCGCTGACGACGGGTGCGGCATACCTGAGTCAAACCTGAAACATATCTTTGAGCCCTTTTTTTCCACAAAAACAGTCGAGGGAGGAACGGGGCTTGGTTTGTCCATAACCTATGGTCTTGTCCAGGAACTGGGCGGATCCATTGATGTGAAAAGCAAAGTGGGGAAAGGCACTGCCTTAACCGTCGTTTTGCCTCTTATAATTGGAAAAAAGGAGAAGATGGATACATGCGAGTACTCTTAGTAGACGACGAAAAAGAACTGGTTAGCACCCTGGCAGAACGGCTTAGCATCAGGGGCATCGAATCAGACTGGGTGACAGGTGGTGAAGATGCATTGAAGCTGGTAGAGACGCATTGTTATGATGTGGCTGTGCTGGATGTAAGGCTTCCCGGCATCAGCGGGGTCAATTTACAAAAAAAAATGAAACAGAAATGCCCCGGCCTAAAATTTATATTTATGACCGGCCATGGTTCACAGGGCGATTTTCAGGCCGGCGCCACAGAGGCAGGGGCAGATTATTATCTGGTAAAACCGGTCGGCATTGATGAACTTATCGAGAAGATGAATAAGTTGATAAGCGCATAAGGAGATCAAGGATGAATGACAGTTTGGACGTCAGAGAGGAAACGGCGCTTCGGTTTTTTGGGAAAATGAGCGCCTCCATCTCCCATGAAATCAAAAACGTCCTGGCCATCATCAACGAAAACGCCGGCCTTTTGGAAGATTATAACCTCATGGCAGAGAAGGGAACCCCGCTCAACCCGGAAAGGCTTAAAGCCCTGGCGGAAACTGTTATGACACAGATTAAGAGGGCAGACGTCATTGTAAAAAACATGAACGAATTTGCTCACAGTGTGGACGAGGTAAAAAAAATCGTTGATGTAAGAGAGGTCCTGGAACTTGTGGGGGCACTTTCATCCCGATTTGCCGCCATGAGAGGCGTAGAACTCGATTTACAACCCTCTTCAAGCGCCGCGTCCATCCTCTCGGCGCCTTTTTTTCTTGAAAACCTCATCTGGCTTGTCCTGGATTTTGCCATGGACGTTGCTGGAAATGGGAAAACCATCGGCCTTATTGCTGAAAAGACGGGAGAGGGAGCCAGGGTCAGATTCACTCAACTCGGGGCTCTTGAGAAAACGCAGAAGGATGAGTTCCCTACAGAAAGGGAAAGGTCCCTGCTCCAGGTTCTTAATGGGGAAATTGCTTTAGACCGTGGGGCAGGGCAAATTCTCATTGACCTGCCGGCAGAATTATCTCTATAAAAAGACCGCTTACGGATGAAAATCATTTATGCAACGTTAGGGTAAAGTGTGCAACAATGAATGAGAAAGTATTACTCTTAGATGATGAACGGGATTTTATCGAAGCCATGGCCGATCGAATGCAGGCGAGAGGGATGGAAGTAACGACCACCACATCTCCAAGTGAGGCATTAAAGAGGGCCCGCGACGAAACGTACGACGTCATCGTCATGGACTTCATGATGCCTGAAATAGATGGCCTTGAAGCCGTCAAAGAACTTAAAAGGATAAATCCCAATCTCCAAATCATCCTTCTCACGGGGTATGCCACCGCGGAGAAAAAGATCGAAGCAAAGAACTTGGGTGCCACCGACCTGTTGGAAAAACCTGCTGATATCGATACCCTGACGGATAAGATCAGAAAAGCACATGCAACAAAAATGAAACACAAACTCACTAATGAACGATGATAACGGTATTTCCTGAAGAAAGTAAAGTATTGGAAAATGAAGAGATGAAATCAATCGTACCCGGAAAAGCGTTACATCTGGAAATGCTGAAGAATGGTAAGTTCAACGTTCCGGATTTCATTTATGTCCCTGCAGAAGACTTCAGGGATGAGAAATTTGAAAAATTAGAGCGATTTCTCAGCGCCCATCCCGAAGGCTTCAAGGTCATCGCGCGGAGTGCGCATCCGGATGAGGAGGCATTCAAACCCGGAACCTTTGATTCCCTTGAAACCTATGCGGATGTGGCAGGCATAAAATACGCGAGAAAACGGATCATAAAACTGGCCAGGACCGCAAACAGACTCTCTATTTTGAGGCAGCAGAAGTTCAATAACGCCCCTGATCTGAATATAGACGAAATGGGTGTCCTCGTCATGCCGTTCATCAATGGCATGAGTGTCATGGCTAAGATGTTGGGAAACACATGGGAATTCGGATATTGCCGCCCCAGGGGTCAAAAGGAAGAGAGTGAACCCTTCTTAACAAATACTCCCCACGACCCGAAGCTGCTCCAGGTTTCCGAAGATATTCAGAAATTCTTGGGGCATAGATGCGAAATCGAATACATCATCTCTGAGGAAGGCGAAATCCACGTTGTTCAGGCAAAAGACATCTCACATTTTGAAACCCTCGAGCAAGAGAAGAGCGAGAGGTCCATTAAGCTGGATGGCGTGAGAAGGATCAGGGAGAGGAGGTCTTACCGCGAACGTCCCATCTTTGTGATGGACTGCAAGGCATTCTACATGCGTATCATTGGTAAATGCGAGGAGATGGTCCTTGGAAGCGAAGGCCCCAAGCCGCATATCGAAGATATCCTTGAAATGATTGCCTCCCGTGAGGCCGAGTTCAAGGATTTTGCACTGAGGCATGAGAGGTTCGCGATCCTGTGTCTTTCCGAAGCAGTGCCCGAAGATCTATACCAGATCGCCAAACACTACCTTGATGATATGTCCACTCTGAAAAAGTCTCTCTCAGAGGCCCTTTATGCCAATCTTTACAAGAGAGACGAGTTCATATCAGAGGCCGACACCCTCATTTGCAAGGACAAAATTAGAATCAATCTCGAGAGTCACGATGCATACGGGATTGCCACAGTGCGAAACCCCGTCTGGTCCGTATACTGGAATCGGGAAAGGGACGATGAAGTAGTTGGGGAATTCAAGAGACTGGGATTCAAGACCAGGGATTCCATCGGAATTGAGATAGACGCCCTGAAAAAGCCCATGGTATACAGGCTGTAGATTCTGCCCTAACGTTGCATAAAATTTGAGTTCAAAACGCTTTAGATTAGGTCAGCAAGGGACGATGGGCCGTTTTCAAGGATGAAAGCGTATTGAATATAGGACACAGTCTTGAAAATGGACCAGCGTTTCTTGATGGCCTGATATAGAGCGAGCGCAGCGTTTTTGGGCCGAAGATTTATGCAACGTTAGGGTCTACCTTTGCAGGGATTTAATTCCCTTCATAGACTTCGGGGAGATTGTCATTATCCTCCCTGGAAAAATCAACTGTGAGCCCTCTTCAGTGGTCCTGAAGAGATATAACTAAAATAATGCTGTGGAGGAATGAACATGAAAACAAGGATATTGATTGTAGACGACGAGGAAGAATTCGTTAAAGCATTGTCAGAACGTTTGGCCATCCGGGATTATGATGTGACTACGTCCTTCAGTGGCGAAGATGCTGTAGAGAAAGTGAAACACTATCTTTTCGATGTGGTCATTCTTGATGTGGCTATGCCAGGTATGAGCGGGATCGAGACTCTGCGTGAAATCAAGAAGATAAAGCCCTTGACCGAGGTAATCATGTTGACCGGCCATGCAACAGTAGAAACGGCAATTGAAGGGCTGAAGCTGGGCGCCGTCGACTTTCTTTTAAAACCGTGTGAAACCAAGGATCTGGTTGTGAAGATCGATAAGGCCTATGAAAAGAAAGCCGAACAGGACGAACGCATAAAGCAAGCCCAGGTGGAGGGAATTATAGCATCACCGAGGTCTGTTCTGAAATGAGATTTAAGGTTGAAGAAGTGAAACTCCGGATATTTTATTTCATTCTCTTTTGAGCTTGCATGTCCTCTATGGCGCTTCCAATTTTCTCAAGAACGAGGCTCTCATTCCGGCGCACCTTCATGCTTTCGTGACCGGCAATCCTGATAAGGTAGAGTTTTTTCATTTTTCTTAGGCCTGATAAATGGGTCTCGACCTTCCACTGAGAATCGATCGGAAGCAGGTCGTTTCGGAGGGAAAGGATCCCATAATTCAGGCGAATGCCCTCAGGACTCACGGACACGGCGCTGAAACCAAAAAAAGGGCTGTTGAAAAACCAGACGACTATAATCATCCAGACAAGAGAGGCTATCAGGTGTTTTGGCTTCCTCTTAACAAGCGAGTAAACCAAAAAAAATACCACCACCCCTAAGACAAAGAGCATTATGGTATTTTGGATATAGAGAGATTTGATAACAAAAATCTGTGTTGCCATGGCCTATCATTGTCATATAGCACAGGGGCTTAGGGGGTGTCAATAATCACGAAACGATTGCGCACCTTTTCCTTGACAGGTTAATGCCGCTTTTGTTAAGTTCCCTCTCAATTTTGACATGAGACCTCTGCAAAACGCCCCTTTTCGAACTCTGCACTTATCTGTCCAATCTAAGAGTCTTGCATGAGCGGGATTGAGGATATTGTAGACTTTAATCTTTGTACCATGAACCTTGTCGAGGATCCCGCTGTTCGGTGAACCTGGAACCGATTTGTGTAATAGGAGGAATTCGTTTCATGCAATCCTTAAAGTATCTCTTTACCGTTATAAGTATCCTGATTATAGCGCTGATGGCCTCCCCGGCCCTTTGCGGTCATGGCGCCAAGGGTGGTCCCCCAAAAGCGATTATCCATGGCGGCGACACCGTCAATATATCAGGTCTTGTCCTTGACAGCCATAAAGAACCGATTGATGAAGCAGAAATTGTAATTTCAGTCAACGGCAAAGAGATTGACCGGGTAATCACCGCCCATAACGGCAAATATGTATCCCGTTTTCAATTGAAAAAGGGTGAAATCCAGACCTCTACTATTGGGGTAGAAGCCACTAAGGCCAGCTTCGCGTCCCAAAGCCTTGAATTCAAGGGGGCGGAATTAGCACAAAAAGGGGATCATTTCTTCATCAGCGAAGACCTCTCTCTACCCCGTGTCTTAGGCCCTGCCTTCTGGATATCTACCATTATCTTTATTTTGGCCTACGTACTTATTGCCTTTGAATTACTTCACAGAACCGTTGCCGCCATGTTGGGCGGAGTCTTGATGCTGGTCATATCCTACACCATCGGCACCATTAATCCCGAGTATCACATCTTCTCATTTGACAGCGCCATTAATTCCGTTGACATGAACGTGGTTTTTCTCCTTATGGGGATGATGATCATCGTCGGTGTGTTGAAACATACCGGCTTGTTTCAGTGGTGTGCCTACGTCTCCTATAAACTCGCCAAGGGGAAGGTCTTCCTCCTCGCGGTTTACCTGATGATATTTACGGCAGTCGCCTCAGCATTCTTAGACAATGTGACCACCATGCTCCTGTTGACAGGAGTGGCCATTGAGATCGCCATTTCACTCTCCATTAATCCGCTTCACCTCCTGATACCCCTCGTCCTCGCCTCTAACGTGGGGGGTACGGCGACCCTTATCGGCGACCCTCCCAATATCATGATCGGCTCCTACGCAGGCCTCACATTTATGGATTTCGTGATCGCCCTTGCCCTTGTCTGTGTGGTATGCATGGTGGCCCTCATCGTTTTTACCAAATTGGTGTGGGGCAAACAATATGCGTCTGCCAAAGTAGAAAACGTGCAGGAATATATCAAGGTCTTGAAAGAACAATACCCGATCACTGATCCAAGGCTTCTCACGTATGGGTTAGCTGTTTTGGGCTTTGTCGTATTCCTTTTCCTGAGCCATGGCTACTGGCATATGGAGGTCAGCGTGGCAGCGCTGATGGGCGCGGCCATCCTCTTGACTATTGCAATCATAACGGAAAAGGTGAATCTGATCGAGTTAATCGAAAAGGACATTGAGTGGCCCACCCTGATGTTCTTCATCTTCCTTTTCATTATGGTCGGGGCAGTGGAGTCAAGCGGTCTGTTGGCCTTGGTTGCAGACTGGATTCTGGACCTCTCAGCAGGTAATTTTCTGATGGCCTGCGGTCTGATCCTCTGGGTAGCTGCCATCATGTCTGCCTTTGTTGACAACATCCCCTTTACAGCCACCATGTTGCCTATTGTGGCCTATCTCGGTAGCGTGATTCCGGGTTCAGAAAACACCCTCTGGTGGGCACTGGCCTTAGGGGCATGCTTCGGCGGGAACGGGACTATTATCGGGGCATCTGCAAATGTGGTAACCATGGGGATCGCAGAATCAAGGGGCTACAGGATCAGCTTTATCGGTTTCATGAAAACCGCATTTCCTTTCATGATAATCACCATCCTGATCGCCCATGCCTGGCTCCTTATTTTTAGGCCCCAATAGGGTACTGACTGAAAGGAGATTCCTCATTTCATGGTCTGGGGAAACGACGAGGCTCCGCGAAGATAGCTGCTGGACGAAATAACTTCCAAATTTCATAATCTTAATCATAATCGTAATCTTACTCAAAACGATTATGATTAAGATTACGATTAAGAGTATGAATTCAAAATCGTACCTAAATAGGGTTCATTCTCATTCCCACCCTCTCCTCACTCTTTCCGCTACCTTCTGATCCGAAACGGGCCCCCAAAAAACTCCTTGTAATCCGTATAGCAATGCTTACACTATTCGATTCGAACAAACCTTAAAAAGAGACCGTTTTTGGAGATTGTCAACTATGTCCACCGTGGAAAGAAATGAAAACCTGAGAAACATTGCCATCATTGCCCACGTGGATCACGGCAAGACCACCC
>JAOZQV010000411.1 GCA_029932035.1 Deltaproteobacteria bacterium
ATGAACCAGCGATAGGGACATTTCATAAACCCTTCCAGTTGCGTGGCGGAAAACCGGCCTGGGCCGGGGGGGTCTTTGCGACCGTCCATTTCGATAAAACCGGTATATTCATTGAATTGCGGCCCCCAGTAGGCGCTGTGGCTCTTGACATGGGCCAGGGGGGCAGAATGTTTATTCATCATGTGGTCGATAAAACCGTTAGTGTTGTGCATGAGATGGTGAAGGGACCACTCCAAAGGATCAAGGCACTGATCAGCCCGTTCAAGAGCCCAGGGGACTCTGATCTGTCTCAGTCTGTCCTGATATACATTCTGGCTTATAGCGCTTTTTCCTTCTATCTGCTTCACCACATCCACCAAATAGAAGGAGGGGAATTCCTCATCACCGGATATCAGATCCATGGCGGGAAAAGACCCGAACCATCCCTTTTGAGCACAGGCGATTGTCTTTTCGAGGTTGCCTGTTACCTCTCTGTTCCTTTCCCTCGCTGTCTTGAGTGTCCCCCCGGCACTGGTATTGATTTGTTCCCGTTCGTGATCGAGAAGAATGGGGTCCTCCCTGAATTTACCCGGGAAACTTCCCTCCTTTATCCCTAAGAGAAAAATATGGTCAAAGGCGCCGGGAAGAAAATCCGTGGTGAGGAAGACGGATTTTTCACGGTGGTCGCTTTTGGCGCGCACACGGGAGAGCCTCTCCTGTATCAGCGTTTTCCACATTTCATAATCAACTTCAGGGACAAGATCGGCCAGATCTTCAATAATGGCTTTCATAATGTGCATCTGATGGGACATGGGAATAAAAAGATCAATAATGGATTCTCCCATCTCATGGGGGCGGTTCTTCAGTTTCTCGACCTTCTTAAAGTCGCGAATGAATTCTTTGAGTTTTTTGAGACGATCCTCTCGTATATCCTTATACTCAGACTTGAGTGCAGCCTTATATGCAGTATTAATTGCTTTTTCCAGGGGACCTCGCCCAACAGCAACCCCGCAGTCAATCAGGGCGCTGATCGGCGCAAAATGGTCTTTCAATTGAAAAAAGCGTTTCAGTGCCTGATAGTCATAATCAGAGTCGATAACCTCCAGGACGGCCTTGAACACCTCTACCTGATCGAGCAGCATTTCTTCCCCATGGGGACAAAAGACAGGGATGTTGAGATTCTCTGCCTCTTCCATAACAAGTGCGAGATAGTCAGATGGAGATACGATGGCTGTCCGGTCAAATGGCGCACCCAGCGCCAGCAGTTTCCTGAACACGTCTTTGACTTCCTGAACAGGCGACAATGGATTTCGCAGTTCCATAGCCGGGCCGATGGCAGGGGGTTGATTATCGGCCCTGAAAACCGAGTCGGTTTTGCCGAGTACGTTCTTTTCCATCAAGGTCAGTTCTTTTTCTACTCCCGGGAAAAGGATGAGCATTTCATCAGTACCCGGCCACAACTCGAGCATATCCGCATAATCAGCGAGCCCTTTCTTTGCTTTAAGGTATTTATCATAAATCAAGGAAAGCTCTTTTCCCTTTTGCCCTAAATCCCGAAGGGACTTACGGAGCCTGTTTTGAGGGATCGATGTCCTCAATTCATTGATGGTCTTTAGAAAATAGTGGGTGTAAGATGGGAAATCTTTAGCAGCATGAAAATATTTCAGACTGCTTTCCGTCAGGAGATTCTGGACCAGGAAATTTCCCTGTTCAGTCGTCAAAAAGGGAAGCCCCTGGTTCAGGAGTATCGGTTCGGTGTGTCTCTTTACAAATTGATAAAAAGTCTCTATGCGAACGTTGAGAAACGGCTGCCCTGATTGTAGAAGATATCTGTTGATGCTGTGAATCATGGAGATGTTGGGAGAGATAATGGTTACAGGTGAAACCGGATCTTTCTTCTTGCTCCTTTGAACCTCATCAACAATACGTTTTATAGTTTCTGCAACCGAAAAAACCATGTTATCCTCCTTGGGCCGGTTTGTCTCAATTGGGATGGGGGGACCGCTCTTTTTCATCAGGATATTTGACATGACGATGTTCCATTGAAGATGCCTCCACCTGAGCGTGGGTGTTCGTTGTTTAGTATCGGCCAAAAGTCTGTTATAAAAAACAAGAAAATTGTCACACGATACAAGTGCAATACACATTATAGCTGAAAGGTGAAAGCTCAAAGGTCAAAGGAAAATACTCCTTTCTTTCACCTTTGAGCTTTGAGCTAATGCACGACTTTGGGCTGCGGGCAGTGCCCGCCTTAGAATTTCCTCCGTGAAATTCCACAGGGTCTGCCTTAGACTTGGGACGTTTTTCCCTGAATTGCTCTATATCCTTAATTTTATCCATTATATCACATCCATTTTGTGTTGCAAATGATTCCCTCCTTTTCTGATCGTGGCATTAAAACCCGATAGCATTCCCCCCGCTATGGGTCTTCTTGACCCTGGCCTCTTCCGCCAAAGCCATCACGAATTCCTGATGATTTAACCCTCTTTCAGGGTAAAACTGATATCGATCCCTCACGGTCTTGAAATCGCCGGGGGATAGATCCGCAATCTCCTTCAGACGGTTTTCGGTTTTCCCATCCAATGGCGATTTGATTAAAGGCCAGAGCAGTTTTTTGTAAAAAATGACATTTCCCTCTGAGCTAAGAAAATCAAAACCCAGCTTGTGATTGAACCTTCGAATGGAAGCGGCATCCAGATCTCCCATTCGGTTAGTGGTGCAGATCAGAATCCCCCTGAAGCGCTCCATGCTTGTTAAAAATTCATTGGTGAGACTGAGCTCCCAGGAGCGTTGCGCTCGATCCCGGTTAAAAAGCAGGGATTCCGCTTCATCCATGATCAGGATGGATTCCTCCCGTTCCGCTTCTTCAAAAGCGTCCCGGATGTTCTTTTCACTTTCCCCCACATACATGCTTTGAATGTCGCTGACACGCCTGCAGATGATCTCCCGATCCAGACGCTCTCCCATGTACCGGGCCAGTTCGCTTTTTCCAGCGCCGGGAGGGCCGTAAAACAGGAGATTCATATTCACCATCTTATCCCGGGGTGAACTCCTGAGATAAGCGTCAAACGCTTCCAACTGCGCCATCACCGCGTCCATATCCCCCTTGATATTCAAACCTTCCAGGGAGTACCTTTTATCGATCCGATCTCGGTCAACCTTCTCCTCTCCGCCATTTTTCAGGGTTTCATGGGCCTCCAGGGCCAACTTCACACTTTCTATAAATGCGCCTTTTGTTTTGTGCCCCATCTCCTTTGCTTTCTTGACCGCCAAATCCGCCGCGCCTGCACTGACCCGGTAAGTTCCTGCAAGGCTT
>JAOZQV010000412.1 GCA_029932035.1 Deltaproteobacteria bacterium
GCGGTCCGCAAGGGCACGCGCAATATCCGGTGTGGTAATCACCGCGGCTAAGGGAGCGCCATTTCCGATACCCTTAGCGAGGGTGACAATATCGGGAATGACCTCCTGGGTCTCAAATCCCCAGTAATGTGTGCCCATTCGACCAAAACCGGTCTGGACCTCATCTGCTATGCATACACCGCCGGCCTGACGCACATGATCATATGCGGCTGACAGAAATCCGTCAGGGTAAATTACGGTCCCTCCAACCCCCTGTATGGATTCAGCAAAAAAACCGGCAACCGGGCCTGGTGTAGCAAACTCCATAAGGTTTTTGATGTCAGCGGCATACTTGGCGCCGGCGTCCGGGTCATCACGCCCCCATGGTCCCCTGTAGGGATCGGGTACAATGGAATGATGAATCCCGAAGCTGTGGGGATAGTTATATTTCCATGTGCTGTGGGCGGTGAGACCCATGGTCGAGGAGCTTCCCCCATGGTAGGCATTGCGCAGTGCAATCACGTCGTAATTGCCTGTATAGAGACGTGCCATCAAGAGGGCCAGATCATTTGCCTCTGATCCCGAATTTACAAAGTAGCAGACACTCAGATCACCCGGCATTTTCTCCGCTAACATCCTGCTGTATTCGGCAATATTCGGGTGAAGATAGATCGTTGTGGCATGCTGCAGTATTTCCATCTGTTCGCGGGCCTTTTGAGTCACATAAGGATGGCAGTGGCCCACGCTGATTGTGACGATGCCGCCGAGGGCATCCAAGTATCTGCGTCCCTTTTCATCATAGACATACTGCATGGAACCTTCAACGATCATTATGGGCTGCTCATAATAAGTGACGAGAGCCGGTGTCAGATAGCGCCTGCGCATATCCATCACCTCTTCAAGAGATGGGCCGGGGTAATGTTTGACCTGATGATCGTATTCAGGGAGTTCGGGTGGTTTCATGGCGTTTCCTCCTAATGAAAAGATAGTATCACGAAAAGCCGCAAAGATCGCAAAGAAAAAATGCAAGCGTTCACAGGTTCCCCGCTGAAAAGCACGGATAGACAGAGCCGACGGTCAAAACCGAGGCCCTTGGATACCCTCACTTGGATACCCTTTGTCCTTTGCAAAGCTTCCTCAGGACCAGAGAATCGGATGGGTTTTTGGAGTTAATTGAAATTAAATTGACTTCAACCAATAAATTTGGGTAATATTACAAGTACAATACCAAACTTTCAATAACAATTAGGTTGTTGGGCTTGAGCTTTATGCAAGCTGATCTGCAATTTTGAAACCTGGGGAAATCCAATATCAGTGATGATAAAAGGGTTGTTGTTTTAATCGTTCGTCATTTAAGAGAAGTAAATGGAGGATCAATCGTGATCGGGCATACCATCATCTGGGTACCTCAATTTCTTGCCGGACTAACCTCAATACTGGTGGCATTTTATCTTTGGCGAAGGCGGTCCACTCCCGGTGCTAAGACACTATTAATTTTGATGCTGGCTACGGCAGAGTGGGCGTTTCTCAGCGCTCTCCATAAGGTCAGCCCTGACCTGTCAACCAAAATCTTAATTGCCAAGATGCAGTATATAGGCATCGTGACTGTGCCACCGGCCTTATTGGTTTTTGTTTTGCAATACACCGGCCGGGAACGATGGCTAACTAACCGTAATCTTATTCTACTAACTATTTTACCGGTCATTACCTTGGGTCTGGCCTGGACCAACGAGTTCCACAAGCTAATATGGGAAAGAACATGGATAGACTTCAGCGGTTCGATCCCAATAGGAGTTTACGATTACGGCCCTTTTTTCTGGATTTGGACCTCCTTTTGCTATCTTGCGATTCTGCTAAGCACCATATGGCTTATCCAGGCATTCATTAGCTCACCGCGTTTATACCGGATACAGGTCCTTATCATGTTGATTGGGATTGCTGCACCCTGGGTGGCGAATGGGTTGTATCTCTTCAATATCAGTCCCTGGCCCCGCATAGATCTCACACCCATTGCCTTTACCATCACCGGTCTGGCCCTTGGCTGCGGTATGTTCTGGGTACGCATTCTTGATATAGTACCCGTGGCACACGCAACCGTGCTTAAGGGCATACCCGATGGCGTTATTGTGTTGGATGATAACAAGCGAATCGTCAACATGAATCCCGCTGCCCAGAAAATCCTCTCTCTTCCCAATTCAGGGGTAATTGGACAATCAGCCCTTGAGATATTTGCCAATCAGCCAACCTTAATAGAATACCTCAGAGACGTGACAGAGGTACGCTCAGAGATTACTCTTGGCCAAGGAGATACACAACGCTACTATGATCTATACATTTCTCCCTTCAAAGACAGACAGGGCAGCCTTATTGGCCGCTTGATTACCCTTCGTGATTTTACCCAGCGAAAGCTATCAGAGATGGCGCTTCGTGAGAGTGAAAACAAGTACAGGGTCACTTTTGAGAGCATTCCGGATTCAATTACTATAACAAGAGTAGAAGATGGGTGTTATTTTTACGTAAATGACGGTTTTTGCCATATGACCGGCTACTCTAAGGAAGAAGCCGTAGGCAAAACCCCCTTTGACCTGAACCTGCTTGTCAATTCGTTTGATAGAGATGAATTCATAAGGATCCTGAAAGAGGAAGGTGAAGTAAACGGTGTTGAACTCCAATATCGGAGGAAAGAAGGGACCCTCTTTGATACCCTGTTTTCGGCAAGACCTTTACTGTACGGAAAAGAGGACTGTCTCGTGGCGGTCGTTAAAGATATCACCTCGATCAAAAAAACCGAACGAGAAAAACTTGAGCTCCAAAAGCAGCTTCAGCAAGCCCAGAAGATGGAGGCCATGGGGACCCTGTCAGGCGGTATAGCCCATGATTTCAACAACCTTCTTATGGGAATCCAGGGGCGTACATCCTTATTAAGGATGGGGAAGGATTCCTCTCATCCTGATTACAGGCATTTGAAAGGTATAGAAGAATCTGTGAAAAGCGCTGCAGACCTTACCAGACAACTCCTCGGTTTTGCCAGGGGCGGTAAGTATGAGGTCACGCCCACGAACTTGAATAACTTATTGAAGAAGAGTTCGGAGATGTTTGGCCGCACCAGGAAGGAGATAAAGCGCCATGAGAAATACCAGGAAGATATCTGGACCTTAGAGGTGGACGGGGGCCAGATGGAACAGGTGCTTTTGAATCTTTTTGTAAATGCATGGCACGCCATGCCCGGAGGTGGAGATCTCTTCATTGAAACAGAAAACGTCACAGTTGATGAGAGCTTCATCAGACCTTTTGAGGTG
>JAOZQV010000413.1 GCA_029932035.1 Deltaproteobacteria bacterium
GGTAGTGTACAATTTATTGTGTAAATTCTGAAGAGGTAGAAAAAAGGGCGCTTTTCCTTTAAATAGGGTTAAACCCATAACCTTAGAAAGAAAGGAGAAGCACCCATGAAAGTTGAAATTAGCGTACCAGAAGTTGTGAGCATGTTCAAGGAAATCCAGGAGCAACCCGAGGGAATTTTTGAGATGATCCGCGTAGAGATCAGAGAGAATGTTGGTGAATATCTGTCCAAGCTGATGGATATGGAACTTACCCATTTTCTTGGCCGTGAGCGGTACGAACATCGTCAAGGAGTTATTGATCATCGCAATGGCTCCTATGGTCGTAACTTTACAGTAAAAGGCATTGGAGAAGTCCAGGTTGAGGTCCCAAGGGATCGTAAGGGGGAGTTCAAGACGGAAGTCATCCCCCGAAGTAAGCGGTACGAAAGGGAGCTTCGCCAGGATCTCAGCATGATGTTCTTAACTGGTGTGAGCACTCGTACCCTTTCCATGATGTCTGAGCGGCTGATAGGCCGCAAGATTTCTCCTTCGGAGGTCAGTAACGCCAATAAGGAGTTAATCGATGCGGTGGAGAAATGGAGGGAGCGGGATCTATCAGAGGAGCCCATCAAGTACATGTTTTTGGACGGCGTTAACTTCGATATGCGCATAGACAAAAGCATAGAAAAAGTACCCGTCCTGGTGGCCATAGGGGTTACAGAGACAGGGCATAAACGGGTTTTAGGCTTGCAGGCCGGGGATAAGGAGTCAGCCCCTACCTGGCGGCAATTCTTCAAAGACTTAAAGAGAAGAGGTCTGGACGGCAGCAACATGGTTCTGGGCGTTATGGATGGATTACCGGGTCTTGAGAAGGTATTTAAGGAGGAGTTCCCAAAAGCCAAGGTCCAGAGATGCCAGGTGCATGTGAGCCGCAATGTTCTTGCCAAGGTGCCTAAGAAGCTGAAGAAGGCTGTGGCTGATGATCTTCGATCCATCTTCTACGCCTCCTCAAAGGACAAGGCCATGGAGTTCTTTGGTATCTTTAAAGAGAAATGGGAGAAAGATCTCCCTTCCGCAGTAAAGTGTCTGGGAAACTCCATAGAGGCCTGTTTGACCTTCTTTATCCGTCCAGAGGAAGAATGGATTTCATTAAGAACTACGAACGTCATCGAACGTCTCAATAAGGAGTTCAAGCGAAGAACCAAATCAATGGAAATCGTAGCAGGGGAAAACGCCTGCTACATGCTTCTGGCTTTCATTAGCCTGAAGATGGAAGTCCATTGGCGGACAAGCCCTATAGGAAAAGTGCGAAAGAACCTGCCATTCTTCAAGAAATTGGTTGATGAAAATTTTACACTGCGGTTCAGACACTAACGGTTCCATCCCTGGCGACTGGCCGCAGGCAGTCGCAGACCCACATCAGTCCGTCATTTGAATCATTTTAACAGCCTGCCTTCAGCATTTCCCACATTTTTTTTGATTGAGGTCATTTTTTTCTTGAATTTTGCGCGGAAATCTGTATGCTTATATAGCAATGGGCATACAGAACACAGCAGACAAACGAAAATTCAGTCAGCTTCGGCAATCCCTTAAGAGAATATCTGATGAGATCAGACAGCTTATCGAGCCCTCTTTTTCCGATAAGCCCGTGATAAAAGGATCGGTCTATGAACTAAAACGTAAATGCGGAAAGCCAGGATGTAAATGTGCTCAGGGTGAGCTCCATAGCCGAATGGTTTTAAGTGCCAGCGAGAAGGGCAAGACAAGCTTGCGTGTCATTCCGCATGGTTTTCTCATTGAGATTCAGATCAAGGCGAGACGTTATCAAGAGCTTCGACGTGCTCGTACAAGGCTTGTGGAGGTGCACAGGAAGATGCTTCGGGTCATCGATGAGATGGAGGCAATGCGCCGGGAGGAGATCCCTGCGTCCGGCAAAAGTAAGGTCTCGCAGTGAGGACTTAGATGGACCTCGTAATTTTCGAGGAAAATAAACCCTTTGTATTGCAAGCCCTTGGTAACGGAGACTTTGATTATATCGAGTCTGCAAGCGAGGTATATGAGGCTGATTTTTTTCGATTTATTAAGGCCGGAACAATTCTCGATAAACTTGCTGAAACATATCCCACCCCCCGAAAAAAGGAAGATGTACCTCTATGGTTTTATATATCCAGCAATCTTTCAATGCGACTTCATGGTGTCCATTCCTTCAATGCCTTTCCTATGGTGGTTCGGTCAGGAGGGATGCTCAACGCTTTTGGACCTAAGGCAGGCAGGAAGGTTGTTCATCCGTACAATGGTGATGTGACTATTGCCTGTGAAGGTTTTAACAAGAAAAATTATTATGACCGTGAGACTCCCTGTGACCAGGATTTTTTGCGTAAGGTTTCAAAGGATACGGATGCTGAGGCCTTGATGAGGTGGTTTTGCACTGAGGTAGTGCGAATATCTCGCAGCAGTAGGGCTTTTGACAAGGAGGGTATTTTTATAGGTGACGCCTCATACCTGTTTGTTCCTGACAACCCCAACTATGAAAACTCAGTCAAGCTTTTATTTGACGAACACAATCATCCCATCAGTTCAAAGCAATATAAGAAAATGCCGGATGAGCAGAAGGCTCACTGTCAGTGGCGGCGCTGTTACAAGATGGTGACGATTTTGCATACGAACCGAAGTCAGGACTTTTATTATTTTGTGGCAGTGAAAGTGGTTCCGGGAAACGATCACGAATGCCCTATTCTTTATGAGCTGGTCAAACAGTTTGTGGAGGCGGTTGGCAAGGGAGTGATGAAAAGGCTAATCCTGGACCGAGGTTTTCTTGATGGTGAAGCCATATCCATTTGCAAGAAGGAATATGACATAGATATCCTTATCCCGATCCGTCGCAATATGGATATATATGAGGATGCTATGGCATTGTTCCGACTACCGGAGGTAGATTGGGTTCGTTGCGAAGAACCAGAGGGGGAGGCCAAAAAGACTGTCAGGCCAAGACCTGAGGCTATTGTTGGTCGTGAAAAAAAACGGCAGGAAAAACTCCGGAAGATCAAGAGAGAAAAGCCTGCTATACCGCCAGATGAGATCCTCGTTAGCAGGGAGGCGGCAGCAATTGATCAGTTCCGTTCATGGTCATCCTGTACTGTGCCACTGACTGTCGTAGCCAACAAAGAAATTTACGCCGATGGCCACGAGAAAATATGGCTGTTGATTGACACTAAGGATGTCAGGGACCCACAAGAGGGAGGAAAGGAATACCACCTGCGAATTGCTACTGAGGAAAGATATCGTCAGGTCAA
>JAOZQV010000067.1 GCA_029932035.1 Deltaproteobacteria bacterium
GCTGTAATGCGTGCCTAATATATGCTCAATCGTTGCACTGACAAGATCCCAGAGAGAATAACTCATAATAACTACGAGATCTTTCCATTGAGAATTTGATTGTTTGAAATTATTTATCAACGACGCTTTCTTTGACCGTATGCAGGTCAAACAAGGACTGTCCCCATCCTGCACTGCCCGAGCCAAATGCTCTTCAGGTACAGGAACTTCGAGCCATGTAATGTCAACTCCTCGATTATTCCAGTAGTGTACGAGCCTTGTGATGTCCGCTTCAGTAAACACATGATGCGGGAAGAGTGCTGCATGTGTCTCAAATATGAAATTGAAATCTGCTGCCGCCTTCTGAAGAAAATACAGGATAACAGAAGAATCCTTTCCGCCAGAATAAGTGACAATCACTTTTTTGTCAGAAAAGTTTTCCAGAATCGATTTGTGATCTTTTTTCCAGATGGAATAACTCAAACGTTCATACATAACGGTTGCCCCCCAGATTGTTATTGAATATAGGTGGAATACCCAATTTGCTACCCCCCCCTCTTAGATTCCGGAGTCTATATATATGAATTCACGTGCCGCTGCAAAACATATTTTCTCCTTTCCTTTTGGTGACATTATCAAAAATTTATGGCCCATTGGCTTATACCTTATACTTTGGCCCTGGGTTCAGATTCTAAATATTAATCGACCATCCCTGGACGGTTTTATATGCCTCATCCGTGGAGACTTTGCGAAAATTAACCGTGTCACCGGGTTTCAGTTGTCCCAGAAGGGGGAGGTCAGCAGAGATTACAGTTGCAACCTTCCTGTATCCACCCGTTACTGTTTCACCTAAGATAATAATAGGTTGAGCATCTCCCGGTATCTGTATGGTCCCGGGCATAACTCCCTCGGAAATGATCGATTTATCGAGGTTTTTCTTTGCCTCTATGTGAGGCCCTGCCAGTCTTATTCCTGTACGATCGGATTGGGGTGTAAGCTGAAAAGGCGAGCCGAGAAAAATCTCCTTCGCCTTTGCGGAGAAATGATCATCCTGGGGGCCGGAGATCACCCTGAGGGTCTGATTCTTTGGGTAGGAGGGGATAAGCGCTTTGTCAAGAGATCTTCCAACCGCTTTGAGATGACGGGCTGGAGAATCCGAAGAAATAATATCGCCCTTTCTAAGGGATCTTCCCTCAAGACCTCCAAATTGTGCCGCAAGGTTGGTGGATTTGCTCCCCATTATGGTCTGAACACTTATCCCCCCTCCGATCGATAGATAGGCGCGGCAACCGCTCTTAGGGCCTTTGAAGGAAAGGACGTCGCCTTTCTTGAGAAAATGAGAGCGCCACATCTCCAAAGGGGTTTTATTGACCTTAGGCTGAAGGTCTGCGCCCGTTATGGCTATTAGGGTATCAATAAGGGCGACTATTTTAGGGCCGATTATGGTGATTTCAAGGGAGGCCTCGTCTTCTTTGTTGCCAACAAGGAGATTCCCCACTCTGAAAGAAAATGAATCCACTGCGCCGCTGGGTGGGACCCCGTATTGTCCAAACCCGAACCGGCCCCGGTCCTGAACAGTGGTAAGTGGGCCTGGAGCTAAAATTTCTAAGGCTTCTACTGTTCCCAATCGGCTATTTCCTTCTCATCGATGGCAAAGAACTTGACCCGGTCACCCATTTCCAATAGCGCCGGGGGCCACTTTCCGGGATCGAAAAGTGTCAACGGGGTGCGCCCGATTATCTGCCATCCCCCTGGGCTTTGGGTGGAGTATATACCTGTTTGTCCCTGAGCTAAGGCAACTGATCCCCGGGGCACTACTGTGCGAGGGGTTTCCCTTCGGGGTGTTATCAGTGTCTCTGGAAGCTCTCCCATATAGGGAAATCCCGGCATGAATCCAATCATATATACATGGTAGGTATGTTCAGTGTGGAGGCGAATGACCTCATAAGGGCTGATTCCATGGTACCCGGCCACCCACTCCAAGTCAGGCCCGTATTCACTACCGTATACTACCGGGATTTTTACTCTCCTGGGCTGGGGTAGTTGAGAAGGGTCTAAGGTTTTAAGGAGGAGGTGGACCCTGTCTTGGAGCAGCGACAAGGTGGTTTTGAGCGGATCATAAATCAGGAGGAGGGAACGATAGCTGGGGATAGTTTCCACGACCCCTTCTAAAGGATCGGCTTTTATGGAGACGAAAAGCTCTCTAACCTTGTTGTTGACTTTAATGTTTATGTCATCTCCGAGTTCAACAAGAAGGGCGCGGTCACCCATGACACGGTATTGGGGTTTGCTGAAGAGCATGTTTTTCACAGGAATGTGCCCATGGGGACGATCTCTATCCCTGAGCCGATGAGTGACTCCCTGATGTTTTTGACCAGTCCGACCGCTTCCGGGTTATCGCCGTGCACACAAATGGTGTCGGCCTCAAGCCTGAGCTCGCTGTCATCTTTAGCCAGCACTACTCCTTCGGTGACCATTTTGACGACTCTCTCAGCCACCTCTTCACTGTTGTGCAGCACGGCTCCAGCCTCCCGCCTGGATACAAGCGAGCCGTCCTGATTATATGCCCTGTCGGCAAAAAATTCAAAGGCTATTCGAATGGAGTGGCGGGTGGCAATGACCTCCAGCTTACGCCTGTTCGGACCGGCCAATGCCAGAAGTATGAGATTCCTATCCAAAACTGCAAGGGCTTCTGCTACGGCATCCCATACATCCACGTTCTGGACGGCCATGTTGTAGAGGGCGCCGTGCGGCTTCACATGCTGGAGTCTTATCTCCTGCGAAGAGGCAAATGCTTGGAGGGCACCGACCTGGTAGGTCACATAATCTTTAATCTCTTCCAAGGTGGCATGCATATTTCTTCGTCCAAACCCGATCAGGTCCGGAAAACCGGGATGGGCGCCTGCGCCCACATTGTTTTCTTTGGCGAGCGAGATGGTCCGTTTCATCACCGCAGGATCGCCCGCATGGAACCCGCATGCTATATTCGCGGAACTGATTAGGGGGATCATCTCTTCATCAAGGCCGAGTTTATAGATACCGAAACTTTCTCCCACATCGGAATTGAGGTCAATTTTGTTTCGCAGTGGCATTTTTTCCTCCCTAATGGGTTATTTATCTGCAGTTTCCCCGGATTGTACGGATGCTGCAGGGATATTTTATAACTGCATAATACCATCAGATAAGGGAATTGACAAATGCAAATCCCTCGGACTGTGAAATTGATTGACAAACCGGTCGGTTTTTGGTCAGATCATCAACCACTAAACCCGCCTCAGGTGGGACTCAATTACTTAATCCCGCCTCAGGCGGGACTCAAGGAGGAAAAGAGATGTCTGATTTAATGGGTATTATCAAGGGGAGACGGAGTGTCCGCAAATACCAGGAGAGGGATGTTTCGGATGAGGCGCTTAACCAGATCTTAGAATCCGTCAAATGGTCACCCTCATGGGCCAACACCCAGTGCTGGGAGATAATTGCAGTGAGGGGTCAGGGCTTGAAGGAGAAGATTCAAGAGATTTTGCCCAAGACAAACCCGGCCAGAAAGCACTTTGCAGAGGCCCCCATGGTCTTAGCCATATGCGGAAAACTGGAGAGTTCAGGATTTTACAAGGGCCAGGTCACTACAAAGTTTGGCGACTGGTTTATGTACGATCTTGGGATTGCCACGCAGAGTATCTGTTTGATGGCCCATGATCTCGGGCTTGGGACTGTGGTCATCGGGCTCTTTGATCATGATAGGGTAGGAGAGGCACTGGGAGTGCCGGAAGGTTATGAGTTGGTGTCACTTATCCCCGTGGGATATCCAACAAAAGATTCTGCTGCGCCAAAACGCCGGGAGATAAGCGAATTTACCCATTATGATAAGTTTTAGCGAAATCCAAATTGCAAACCTGAAACCATTAGCCTCGAATCTGATCCGGTATGCATCAATAAAAAATCCCCCTCCCTGATCTGTCTTGGGAGGGGGGGGTTATGTTAGTCAAACTTCAAGACTGAGTCGAGATCCTCATCAGTTACGTCAAAGACCACGTCGTGAGGCGGGAGCTTTTCATTCAGGAAGAACTCGGGCAGACGGTCATCGGCCGAGGTAAAGCCTGCGCTCCTGTTAAAGTCCTTTTCCATTCCCAGGACCCGTTGTCCCAGTGCCCCGACATCATCGCCCGTCATCGACAGACCATACTTGGCATTGAGCATGTCCACCATGGCATTGAAGGCATCCGGGATATCCAAAACCGGAAAGGCTACAAAGAGACAAAGTCCGGCCGTATCGATGGCTGCAGTAGCCGCCTGAAGGTTGCTGGATAGTGTTGCCTGACCTTCATTTTTCAGGGGATCCACATCCCCCCCGACTTTCATGATGTTTTGTGCCACTGCATATCCGGCTGTATGATCTGCTCCCATGGGTGATGTGGCATAGGTTACCCCAACGCCCTTGACGGCTCTCGGATCGTATGCGGGCATGGCCTGGTTTTTTACCACCGGTACACGCCTCACACCAAATGTCTTTCCCACAGCCCCGGCGCCTGAACCTAAGATCCGACCAAGGGGCGTGCCTTTGGAGATCTCAGCCATCAGTTCCTCTGCCCCTGCGGCATCGCCAAATTCCTTGACACCACCTTCCATTGCAACGGCCACGGAATTTCCCATTTCGATGGTATCCACGCCGATATCGTCGCAGGCCCTGTCTATACGGGCTATGGCGTCTAAATCATCGATCTCACAATTGGGCCCCCAGGCCCATACGGTTTCGTATTCCGGCCATTTGGAGACATATTCACCTTTTTCGTCCACGAAGATCCCTGAGCACCGGATAACGCATCCTGACATGCATCCGTGGGTAGGATTCCCCTTGCGCTCAACCGTAATCTTGTTCATGGTTTCGCCCCCTACCTTGTCAGCCCCTTGAAAGCGACCGGACCTGAAGTTTCGGGTGGGAAGGGCCCCTGCCTCGTTAATGATATTGATGAGTACATCAGTTCCGTATGTGGGCAGGCCCTGGCCTGTTACTGCGTGCTCCTGGAGGGCTTTTGCAAAACGTTTGGCAGCATCCTTAAACGCCTCTTTATCGACAAGGGGCGCAAACTCGCCATCTGCAGGATCAATGATTATGGCCTTCAGACCCTTTGAGCCCATAACCGCGCCTAAGCCCCCGCGGCCAGCATGGCGTGTGGGCCGAAGCTCTCTGTCGGTAAAGGCCACAGTGGCTGCCGCTAATTTCCATTCACCCGCCTGGCCGATTGTGGCGAATCCCACCTTATCTCCAAATTCGCCTTTCAGTTTATCCACAGTGGCATAGTTCCCGAGACCTTTGAGATCATCTGCAGGGGACAATTCGTACTTATCCTTGCCGACATAAAGTTTATAAATCTTGTCGTCGTGCTGCAGGCCCTCAATCACGATGGCGGAAATTCCAAGTTTCGCAAGGTATTGGCCTGCCTGGCCACCTGAATTGGCCTCCTTGATTCCCCCGGTCAGAGGACTCTTGGCGCCTACAGAGATACGGCCTGAATTGGCGCAGTTGGTACCTCCAAGAAGTCCGGGGGCAAAAATCAGCTTGTTGTTCGTACCGATAGGCGAACAGGTTGGCTCCACTTCTTTTGCCACTATGGCCGATGTCAGGCCTCTTCCTCCAAGTCCCTGATATGCCCCCGGGACATC
Source organism: Deltaproteobacteria bacterium (assembly GCA_029932035.1). Lineage (GTDB taxonomy): Bacteria > Desulfobacterota > DSM-4660 > Desulfatiglandales > Desulfatiglandaceae > Desulfacyla. Next base: position 5,641 of record JAOZQV010000067.1, read on the forward strand.
TTCTGCTTTGACCGAAAGGTCTGTCATGTTGACTCTCAAGATTTTAAACATCATAACCTCCTTTCATGGGTGTCCATGGATAGAATTGGGATATTCCGCCTCCTCACAAATGCTGGTCCTGTTTTCCCATTTTACGAGGGAAAACAGAGAAGCCAGTCTGAAACCTGCAAAACTATTTAAGCCTGCCACAAAAATGGAATCATATCAAGTGAATTATTTAAAAAAATCAACCTGTTGGATCAAAAATGATATAAGCCCATGTCTGTTACAGGATTGACAGACATACGCGTATTTGATACTTTTTCACCCAGAGCATATTTGGCGCAGGAAGATACATAAAATTGGTGAAAGGCAATGGAAAATACGAGATTTTTGCAATATTATTTATGAGGACTGCTCAAATGGTGTTAAAAGTTTTTTTGAGTTCAACTCTGCGACAGTACGTTCCCGGATATAATCCCTCAGAGGGCGCAGAGTTTTCGATGAACCGGAAAACAACAGTGTCTGAACTATGCAAACTGATGAATATCCCTATGGCCAAGATCAAGATCGTCATGGTTAACGGAAAGAGTGAGCCCTTTGATTATGAACTGCAAGGGGATGAACGCGTAGGGCTTTTTCCCCCTGTGGGAGGAGGGTAATTATAATGGAAACGGGAAAAGGACAAACTGTTACTATTCGCGTATTTGGCTTTCTCCGGCGTTATATGGATGAGCAGGGACTGCCATATACCTTAGAGAGAAATGTTCCCGGAGAGGGGTGTACGGCACATGAGATCGCTCGCAGGCTTGCTATTCCCCCTGAAAAAATCGAGGCCGTTTTTCGTAATGGAGGGGTGATAAACATCTATGACACCATATTTCCCGGGGAACGGGTCGGCTTTTTCCCCTATGGAACCCCAGGTCCCTATCGCGTTTTCTTGGGAATGGCCAGGGAGAACCGTGAGCGAACTCGACGCGAGACGAAAGTAAATTAACCTTTTTGAACTACACCGGCATATGGGGCTTGATAAATATTTCTCTTGAGTACTGGTTTGGTGGGACGTGGATTTCTGAATCTGGTCATATTGTTGAAGTAGGAGGGATCGAATGAATTTACCAGAAAAGAACAAGGAGGTGCCGTTGTCTGAGATAGAAAAGATCTGTGAGGCCTACGGGCTGTCAGACCTCTGGGAGAAAATTGACAAAGACCCCCCTCCTATCCCATTTAAGAGCGACGGGTGCTCAATGTGGTTTGACTCATGGCAGGGAATCGACCTTTATCCGGCCTGCTTTTTACATGACCTCAAATACTGGTGCGGGTATCCGGGAGAGGATTCTGAACGCCTGATTGCCGATGCGGAGCTTATGATCGATATTGCCAGGGCCGGTGCGCCCAAGATGGCGGAAGTGATGTTTGCGGGCGTCAGGGTTGGCGGCCACGAAGCGCTCAAGAAATCTTTTAGTTGGGGGTTTGGCAGACCGAAAGAGAACCCATGAACATCATCTTTTTTGCCATTGTCCTGATCGCATTTCTCTCAGCCGGATGGCGTCAGATCAACTGGATTCCGGGCCATGGCGTGGTTTCACCCATGGAAGGCCTTTCCAAGGCCATGGTGGAATCGGCTTCGGGCTCGGTTGAACTGGCCTTAGGGCTTGTGGGCGTGATGACGCTCTTTTTGGGTCTGATGAAGGTGGCCGAGGCCGGAGGAATGCTGACTGTCCTGGCCCGTCTGATTCGTCCCCTCATGGTCAGGCTCTTTCCCAATGTGCCTCCGGATCATCCTGCAATGGGGAGCATGATCTTGAATATGTCGGCCAATGCCTTAGGGTTGGGCAATGCCGCCACTCCCTTTGGTATCCGGGCCATGCAGGAGCTTGACAAGCTGAACTCCCGTCACGGAACCGCGACCGATTCAATGGCCCTCTTTCTCGCCATTAACACTTCCAACGTGACCCTTTTGCCTACAGGGGTTATTGCGCTCCGGGCGGCCGCAGGATCAGTGGATCCGGCCGGAATCCTCCCCACCACCCTGTTTGCCACCGTGTGTTCGACGATTGCGGCCATATTTGCGGCCAAGGCCTTTGGCCGGCTCCCTATGTTCAAGAGAACGCGTCCCGTTGAAATTGAGAAAGAGAAAGAAGAGGATGGTACCGGCCCAGATGGGGATACGCCGAGCGAAGAAACAGCAACCGGCTATCCTGTATGGGTGAGCGGGATTGGAGTATGTGCTTTGATAGCGCTTATTCCACTGACCATTTTTTTCGGCAGATCAATCTCTCCCTGGATTATTCCCGGTCTCATGTTAGGGTTTCTCTCCTTTGGCGTCATGAGAGGGGTGCGCATATATGAAGTCTTTGTGGAAGGCGCAAAAGAAGGCTTTCAGGTGGCTATCAGGATTATCCCTTATCTCGTGGCAATCCTTGTAGCGGTGGGGATGTTTCGTGCCAGCGGCGCCATGGATGCAATGGTCAATATGATTGGGGGTCTTACTTCTCAACTGGGAATGCCTGCCGAAGCCCTCCCCATGGCGCTTTTGAGGCCTCTGTCCGGATCCGGGGCATATGGGGTCATGGCGTCTATTATAAACGAGCCCGGCATCGGACCGGATAGTTATACCGGCTATCTCGTATCAACACTCCAGGGATCAACGGAAACCACCTTTTATGTGTTGGCGGTCTATTTTGGAGCCGTTCAAGTGCGCCGTATACGCCACGCCTTAGCTGCGGCGTTGACTGCTGATCTAATCGGGATTATAGCCGCAGTGGTTATCTGCTCATTCCTCTACGGGTAAGGGCTGCAGCAGAGAGATAACCCCGAACTATTTCCTGTGACTCGATAAGCTCAAGGGGTGTGTGAGGCATTAGAGATTGTACTTCTTTAGCTGGAAAAGCTTTTTATCCTGTGTTGCAACGATGTGGTAAAACTTGTCCTGAGGCACATAAATATAGGGCACGTCCTCTTTTCTCCTGTAAAGGAAGTGTGAAAGGATCATCCGGTTAACGGCCCGGTGGCCTATAATCATAATGTTTTGGGGATTGCTGCTTAGATAAAGGGCTTTTTTAATCCCCCTGTCCACTCTTTCCTTCATGGATACATAACCCTCCCCTTCGGGATAAATATAATTATATTTATCTTCCTTTCTGGACAGGTAGACATGAGGGGTTTTTCGCCGGATCTCCTCATAGCTCATACACTCACAGACCCCGCTGTTGATTTCGTTGAACTCTTCCAGGGGTATGATGACGCAATCGTTCTGTAGACGCTTTATGGGAAAAGCCGTTTGCACTGTGCGCTTTTTTTTGCTTGTGAAGATTACGGGCACCTTTTTGTTTCTAAAAGATTGTGCTAGGGCTTCAGCCTGAACCTTCCCATCCCCGGTAAGCCCGGAATTTCCGCCGATCCTGTTTTGTAGGTTAAAGTAGGTTTCCCCGTGTCTTATAAGAAAGAGGTTTTTAACGGTGTCAGTAACCAGAAAATCCCTGATCCGGTCATAATAGGGGATGTCGTCTGAAACCTCTTCATCTGAGATTTTGTTGTAGAGAGAATCCAATTTGATAAAATTTGTTTCCTTCTCAACAGGGGTGTAAATGGACTGATAGTAATTGATGCGTTGTCTGAAGCTCCTGGTAGCAGCTTCCCTTCCCAAGTGGCTGAACTCAGGATGAGCAACCTTCCTATCTATGCTGGCTTTTAGTATCTCTTCGTCATCGTTAATACATTCGATAAAGAGAATGGCGTGGTCGGTAAGGAGTTCGGTTATTTTTTTCCTTCTCTTAAGACTGACATTTGTGGCGTCCAAGATGGCTACACGCCCTGTTCCTTTCAGGTAGTCGGTGGCGCGTTTGATATTGATCAGGGCAATCTTTTCTCTGAACTCTACACCCTCCCTGTTCTTGGGGTCGTAGAATTCAGGGTAGGATGTGTTTTCCGGGCCGAGTTTTCTCCTCAGGTCACCGTTGTTAAAGATTTGGGTCTTTATGCTGTTTTTAACCAGGTTTTCTTTGAGTTTGCTCGCAATGGTAGATTTTCCCCTGGCAGGGAGACCGACCATAACGATGTAGAGTTTATTGTTGTTCATATTTCATGTTCGAATTAATAATGATCTTGAATTTTTTCGTAAAGCATTTATAATTAAAAACGTGTATCTAATCAAGAGAATATCTTGCGTATGCAAGGATAAATGAGAGGAGAAAAAATGGCACAAGCTTCCGTTACAAGATCGCGGACTGATGTATTGGTTAATGACTTTGTAAGAAGTGTTTACAACTGGATGGCCATTGGGCTTTGCCTGACAGGGTTTGTAGCATACTATGTTTCAAACAACGAAGCCATGAGGAATCTCGTATTTGGCAACTCTATCATCTTCTTTGTCCTAATTTTGGCTGAGTTGGGCATGGTATTTGCCATTGTAGGGATGGTTAGCAAAATGAGTGCAGGTACGGCCACATCCCTATTTGTAATTTATTCCGCACTGAATGGGGTTACTCTTTCTTTTATATTCTTAGTCTATACACAAACCTCCATTGTCAGCACCTTTTTTGTCTGCGCAGGGACCTTCATAGGGTGTAGTATCTATGGATGGACCACGAAACGGGACCTGACTTCCGTTGGCGGGTTCCTCATGATGGGTTTGATCGGTATTATTATTGCCTCTCTGGTAAATGTGTTTATCAGGAGCAGCGCCATGAATATGATAATCAGCTATATCGGGGTCATAGTCTTCGTGGGCTTAACCGCTTACGATACCCAGAAGCTCAAGAACATGGCGCTTACTCAGCCGGCGGGTGTGGATGGTGCTGTCGTGAGAAAGGGGGCCATCTTAGGCGCCCTATCTCTATATCTCGATTTCATCAATCTGTTCCTGATGCTTTTGAGGATATTCGGCACCGCGCGTGATTAGAGTTGCCGGACAGACGTAGGCCTTCTGGAAATGGAATGGCCAAGATCCGCAATCCGCAATCCGAAATCTCTGAATGTCCCCCTGATGGAACCTGAGTCCTGTCAGGGGGATTTTGTTTTAAGGATTGATAAATATGGAGGAGCCATCTTATTTAAAGCTTTATAGAAATGGGGAACTTGAGGCCCGGATTAAAAAGGGATTGGCTTTAATGGAGTCCTGCCATCTTTGTCCCCGCCAATGCGGCGTGAACCGGTTGGACGGGGAGATAGGTTATTGCAGAACTGGTAGGAGAACCAGGGTTGCCAGCTACAACGCGCATTTTGGTGAAGAGGCCCCCCTCGTGGGAAATTGCGGCTCCGGGGCCATATTCCTCAGTTCCTGCAATCTCCTTTGCAACTTTTGCCAGAACTATGATATCAGTCATCTGAATGAAGGGGAGGAGGTGGAGCCGGCCCAGATTGCTGCTATGATGATTGAGTTAAAGGAAAGAGGTTGTCATAACATTAACTTTGTCACACCGACCCATGTGGTTGTGCAGATATTAGAGGCCCTGATTCCGGCCATTGGACAGGGGCTGAATCTACCCCTGGTCTATAATTCGGGCGGGTATGAAAGCGTAGAGACATTAGCCCTGTTAGACGGGGTTTTTGACATCTATATGCCTGATTTCAAATTCTGGGATGATAAATGGGCAGAACGGTTTTGCAAGGCGCCTGATTACAGAGAACGGGCTAAGGCGGCCATAAAAGAGATGCATGGCCAGGTAGGTGACCTGCTGGTTGACAATGAGGGGATTGCAGTTCAGGGGCTGTTAATAAGGCATCTCGTTATGCCGAATGAGGTGGCCGGGACTGATAGGGTTATGAATTTCTTGGCGAGTGAGATATCATTAGATACGTACGTCAACGTGATGGATCAGTACAGGCCATGCGGCAATGCTGACGCAGATGAGCTTATCAACCGGCGGCTCACGTCAGAGGAATTCAGAAGAGCCGTGGGTGCAGCGAGAGACGCCGGACTGAGCCGTCTTGATTCGAGGGAACGGCTACGTATTATCTTAGGATTTTGATGGAGAGGGAAACGACATTTATTATCGGAGATATACACGGGTGTCTTGATATGCTGAAGAGGCTCCTCGACAAGATCCCCTGGCGACCGGGGAAAGATGAGCTTATTTTTATCGGTGATTGTATTGACAGGGGGACCAATTCCAAAGGAGTGGTTGACTACATCCTTGACCTTATTCGGAATCATCCACATGTGAGTTGCCTGTTAGGTAACCACGAGGCCATGCTGCTCAATTATCTCTCCGGGAAGGAGCAGGATATCTATCTTGCGAACAAGGGATTAACAACACTCAAAAACTATTTGGCAGAAAAGCGGAAAGGGGAGGAGCCACTGGTTCCGCCAGACCACATCTCTTTTTATCGTTCACTCAAACCATTTGTGGAACTCCGGGATTATTATGTGGTTCATGCCGGTTTCAGGCCAGGAGTAGATTTAGAACACCAGACGGAGGAGGACATGATCTGGATTCGGGAGCCGTTCCTTTCATCAGGCTATGATTTTGGGAAAAAGGTTATCTTCGGTCACACACCTTTCTCTAAGCCTCTGGTAATGGACAACAAAATTGGCTTGGATACGGGGGCCGTGTATGGGAACAGGCTGACATGCATCGAACTGCCAGAGGAGAGATTCTATTTCGTGAAAAGCAAATAGGGCCTCACGCAAAGGCGCACACATGAAAAGTGAAGTCAAGACAAAAATCTCCATTA
>JAOZQV010000068.1 GCA_029932035.1 Deltaproteobacteria bacterium
TCCTTAGGGTGCGGGGCCGGGGTCCAGGCGGTGGGTGATATGTTCCCGGAGATTCCTGTCATACCTGCCCTTAATACCGAATTCTTAGGTGAGACCAAAAGCCAGGGGTTGTGGGTGGAAAACTGCCTTGGATGCGGGGATTGTATGCTCTACTATTTTGGCGGCATCTGTCCTTTGGCGCGGTGTTCCAAGCAACTCTTCAACGGGCCCTGTGGGGGCTCGGTGAATGGCAAGTGTGAGGTTAACCCCGATCTGGATTGCGCGTGGCAGCTAATCATCGACCGTCTGTCAAGGTTTGGCGCATTAGACAGACTTGAAGAAGTCTACCCTCCAAAGGACTGGTCAAAAAAGCAGGGTAGCGGCCCGAGAAAGATCGTCAGAGAAGATCAGCAAAGGTGAAAGAGATGAGCCATTTGAAACAGATATTGGAACGAGGCGAGTTTGCAGTGACCGCGGAATGTGGTCCCCCAAAAGGAGCAAACCCTGAGGTTATCGTCAAAAAGGGAGAGTTATTGAGGGATAAGGTGGATGCGGTGAATGTCACCGACAACCAGACGGCCATTGTCAGGATGAGCAGTCTTGCGGCGTGCAGCCTGTTAGAGAGAGCAGGCCTCGACCCTGTTCTCCAAATGGTGGTGAGGGACCGGAACCGGATTGCGCTGCAGTCCGACATCTTAGGCGCATCCGCCATTGGGATCAGGAATCTATTATGCCTGTCAGGGGATCATCAGTGCTTTGGAAACCAGCCTCAAACCGTTGGGGTCTTTGATCTGGATTCTATCCAGTTCCTGCAGGCGGTAAGGATAATGCGGGATGAGGGGACTATTATAGGGGGCGACGCGTTGAGCGCCCCGCCCGATCTGTTTATCGGCGCCGCGGCCAATCCTTTTGCAGACCCGCTGGAATTCAGGGTAACCCGATTAGCCAAAAAGATCAAAGCAGGGGCCGATTTTATCCAGACCCAGTGCATCTATAACCTGGACCGGTTCGAGTCCTGGATTTCTATGGCTATGGAGAGGGGGTTGCCCGAGAAGGTGTATATCCTCGGCGGGGTAACTCCCCTGAAATCTCCCGGCATGGCCAAGTATATGAAAAACAGGGTTTCGGGCATGGATATCCCTGATGAGATTATAAAGAGGATGGAAGGGGTCCCGAAAGACAAACAGAGGGAGGAAGGGATCCAGATATGCGTGGAGACCATTTTGAGGCTGAAAGAGATGCCCGGGGTCAAAGGGGTGCATATCATGGCCATTGAATGGGAAGATGCGGTAGGGGAGATCGTTGAAAGGGCGGGCCTGCTGCCGAGGCCCGGTATCTAATTATGCCATCCAAATATTCCATACACACCCATACTGCTCCTCATCGTTTCAAAACGGTTACTAAATCCGGTATTATTGCCTGGGAAGAGGGGTGCATCAAGTGCGCGGTCTGCGTGAAAACAAGGTGCGTCTATGGGGTGTATGATAATCGTAATCTCGATCCGTTGCAGATGATCGACTCCATTGATAACGAGTGCATGAACTGCTTGAGATGCGTCCAGGGCTGCCCCAAGGAATTGATCCACAAGTCCCTCAACCCTGAATACCAGGCCTTGGGCGATCCCTATTGGAGCCCGGATATTATCTCCAAGCTGTGGTACCAGGCAGAGACCGGGAGGATCCCTGTCTCAGGCGCAGGATATCCCGGGCCTTTCAGCGGCCCCGGATTCGATTCCATGTGGACCGACATGTCAGAGATCGTCAGACCGACCCGGGACGGCATTCACGGCCGTGAATATATCAGCACTGCCATAGATTTAGGCAGAACAGCGCGGCACATCTCCCTTAATGATGAGGGCATGCTTGAGCGCGATTACTCTCAAATCTATGATATCCCTCTCCCCATCATCTTGAAGATGCCGGCATTCGGCGTAATCAACGGAGATATAATCAAAGGCTGGGTCATGGCTGCAAAGCGCCTGGGCACTCTCATGGCCCTTCCTCAAGAGATGATTAATTCAGCGCCGGATGACTCTGATCCATGGCTAATCCCGATGATTTCCCCTGAAGAATCCAGAACCTACGCCATTCCCGAGGAGACCCGAATTGCAGAGGTCCCGTGGAGCGAAGAGCGGGCAGGGGTCATTGAGGGAATAGAGAGAGCATACTCCTCCCTCTTGATCTCAGTAAGGATTCCCATGGATGAAAAGGTTGAAGAGAAGGCCCTCTCCTTAGCGCGCAATGGTGTCTCGATAATTCACTTAGAGGCAGCCGAGAACGGACTTTTCATGGATGAAGGTAAGCAATATCTGAAAGATGGGATCCGTTCGGTCCACCTGAAACTCGTAGAAGCCGGCATCAGGGACGAGATCACCCTTCTCGCCAGCGGCGGTATTGCCATGGCAGAGCATGTGGCCAAGGCCATTATCTGTGGAGTAGATGCAGTTTTGATTGATTTTCCCATTCTCATAGCCCTCGAGTGCAGGATGTGCCGGCGGTGCACAAAAGGGTTAGAATGCCCTGTTGAAATCGACCGGGCATCTCCATCCTGGGTAGCATCGCGTGTGGCAAACCTTGTGGGCGCCTGGCATAACCAGCTCTTAGAGGTGATGGGAGCCATGGGGATCAGAGATGCCCGCAGGCTCAGGGGCGAGGTGGGCCGGGCAATGTTTTTTGAAGAGTTAGACCGGGCCACTTTTGGATCTATGGGAGAAGTGGAGGACTGTGAACTTGAGTAGTCGTAATGCCTTTAAATTACCCGAGGCGGTGAGGACCAAGTCCAGGTTCAGAAACGCCATTGGAAAATACCGGCTCAACAGGACCGGTGATTGTATTGCCTGCGGAAAATGTGTTGAGATATGCCCATACGGGGTTCATGTCATGAGAAGGGGGCGCCTTGTGGCGAACCACCACCTGTGTGTGGGCGCTGATTGTCCCGAGCCCTGTCATGCGGCTTGTCCGGTTCAGGCCCTCACCCTCAGGAGAAACCCTGATTTCGATGCGATGGGTGATTTTAGATGGACCCCGGATCTCTTAGCCAGCACCTGGCATATGGCCGAGTTCAGCGAGATGCCCCCAAATCATCTTGAGTACAAAATCGGCGGATCGGCCGGGGGTTTTGACAAACTGCGCATCAAATTCCCGCCCGTTAAAAAAGGGGACAAATCCCTGCTCGAAGCGGATGATGATCCGGACATGGGCGTTGAATTGAACAGGAGAGGTGATAACGCCCACAAGATCAGGATAGAGGTACCCTTCTACGGTGGGGGTATGTCTTACGGTTCGGTAAGCATCACTACCATGCTCAGCCGGATAAAGGCGGCAGCGACCCTCGGGACCTTCTGTTGCACTGGCGAGGGGGGCTACCCCGATGAACTCAAGCCCTATGATGATCATGTGATCACCCAGGTGGCCACCGGGCTTTTTGGGGTGAGGGAAGAGACGATTCAGAGGGTCAAGATCGTTGAGTTTAAATATGCCCAGGGCGCAAAACCCGGCCTCGGAGGGCATCTCTTGGGAGATAAGGTAACCCCGGGCGTGGCCCGTATGCGGGAGGCAGTGGTCGGATACCCCCTGTTTTCGCCATTCCCTTTCCACAGTGTGTATTCGGTGGAAGACCACAAAAAACATGTGGACTGGATAAAGGCGATGAACCCCAAGGCATTAGTGTCTGTCAAGGTATCTACCCCCACTGACGTGGATATGGTGGCTGTGGGAAGCTATTATGCCGGGGCTCATATTATCCATCTCGACGGGAGCTATGGCGGTACAGGCGCGGCCCCGGATATTGCCAAGAAGAACATTGCCATGCCTATTGAATATGCCCTGCCCAAGGTGCATCGCTTCTTAGAGGAAGAAGGGGTCAGGGACAAGATCACTGTGATCGCCAGCGGCGGGGTCAGGACCCCCCATGATGTTGCCAAGACTATCGCCTTAGGCGCGGACGGGGTGTGCACAGGGACCGCTGATTTGGTGGCATTAGAGTGTATCCGCTGTCACAACTGCGAGAGCGGCAGGGGTTGTGCACGGGGGATCGCCACAACAGACCCGGAGTTGATAAAACTGATGGACCTTGACTGGGGGACCCAGCGTGTCATCAATATGTTTTTGGCATGGCGGAAAGAGCTGATAAGGATTTTAAAAAGACTCGGGATGAAGAGCCTTAAGGAATTGGTGGGACGCACAGACTGCCTGGTTCATTTGGATTATATGAGAAAAAGCAGGTTTTAATGATGACGCGAAAACAAATGATAGAAGAAATTATCCGGTCCAGGGAACCGCTTGTGGAAGGATTGCCTTCGAGGCCCTATTATGAAACAGAGGCCGAAGGGGGTTGTGGTGTAACAGGGTTTGCCTGCAACATTCCTGTGAGGGGAAAGCATATCTTTGAACCCTCCAAGCAGATGCATAACAGGGGAAATGGCCGCGGGGGCGGTATTGCGGCCATGGGGTTTGATCCGAGGATGTTGGGGGTTTCAGAAGAGATTCTGAATGATGACTATATCCTCCAAATCGCGGCTCTTGAGGAGGATGTGGTAGATGACTTGGAGCGGCGATTCATAGAGCCTTATTTCAGTGTCCATTTCTCTGAACGTATCCCCCATATAAACGATTATAGGGATATCCTGGGTTTGAGGGTTCGGCCGCCAGAGGTCTTTCGGTTTTTTGTGCGGGTAAAGGACGAGGCTCTTGCCGCATTCATGGCTAAGAACGGTATGATAGATATGGGGATGCGCCAGGCCGAGGATGAGTTTGTCTACCAGAACAGCTTCAAGATCAACAAGGCCTTTTATGATGCCTATGGGAGCCAGAGGGCCTTTGTGCTTTCCCACGGCCGCAACTTTTTCATCCTAAAGATAGTTGGCTATGCCGAGCAGGTGGTCCAGTACTACAAACTTGATAATTTCAAGGCGCATATCTGGATAGCCCACCAGCGTTATCCCACCAAGGGACGGGTCTGGCATCCGGCCGGAGCACATCCCTTTATCGGTCTGAATGAGGCCCTTGTCCACAATGGCGATTTTGCCAATTATCATTCAGTGGCCGAGTATCTGAGGCAGAAGAATCTGTATCCCCTTTTCCTAACTGATACAGAGGTATCTGTCCTTCTCTTTGATCTCTACAGCCGCACATACGGGTATCCTTTAGAATGCGTCATCGAGGCCCTTGCCCCGACCATGGAGAGGGATTTTGACCAGTTGCCGGCAGACAAACAGCGATTATACCGGGCCATTCAGGCCACCCATATTCACGGGTCTCCTGACGGGCCCTGGTTTTTTATCATTGCGAGAAATGACACCCAAAATGAGCGTCTTCAGCTCATTGGAATTACAGACACCGCCATGCTCAGACCCCAGGTATTTGCCCTCCATGAGGGCCAGGTGCAGGTGGGGCTGATATGTTCTGAAAAACAGGCCATAGACGCCACCCTGAAAAGCATGGCTGCAGAAGATCCCCGCGTGGGGACCGTGGCAGATCGACACTGGAATGCCCGCGGGGGCAGCCATACAGACGGCGGCGCCTTTATCTTCAACCTTGAAAAAAAGGAAGAAGGGAGCCTTGAGAGGAGACTGACTTGCGTTGACAAGTTTGGCCGCGAGATCACCGCTCCCGAGGGCCAGTCACCCTATCTTCCAGGGCAGGTCTACTATGTGGTTGAGAGTGATGAAAAGGATCGATTTGACATATCCGGCTTTTTTGATCTCCAGAGACCGGACCTGTTGTACGATTATGTTAAAGATGGAATCAGCGCCTGGGATTATTCAGACCTTATGGATTGTCTGAAGGAGATAAAGGGATGGGCATTAAAGGGTGACGCCTACTTTGAGGTGGCCCTGTCTGCCCTGACCCGGCTGTTGGACAGGCGTTATCCTACCTATGACAAAAAGCGTCGATCTGTCCTGCAGATGATCAATCAGACCTTAGACGCCATATTTCATCATTTTCCATCCCTTGCAAGGGAGGATGTAAAGTCCGCGTATCGGTTGGTAGACTGGGAGACCCGGCAGTTTTTCAGAGGGCCTGCTTATGAAGAGAAGGTATTGATTATTGACGCATCCCTCTTTCCCCCGGAAGGTGATCACTGTGACAGTCGTCTGTTGTCAGAGGCATTTTTCAGGGGGTGGCGGCGATTTATCGTATTCGGGCTTAAAGGACAGCGCTTTCACGGGTGTGGCTTAGGGTCTGACTCGGGAGGTGTACGTATAGATATCTATGGCAGTTCGGGTGACTATTTAGGTTCAGGCATTGACGGTCTTACCTTTCACGTACATGGGGATGCCCAGGACCAGCTCGGGCAGATCATGAAGTCGGGAAAGATGGTCATTTACGGAGATGTGGGCCAGACGTTTATGTACGGCGCCAAAGGGGGTGAAGTTTATGTCATGGGCAATGCCGCCGGCCGGCCGCTTATCAATGCGGTGGGGAGACCGCGTGTTGTCATAAACGGCACCTGCTTAGACTACTTAGGCGAGTCTTTCATGGCGGGAGATCCCCACGATGGGGGTGGATTCGTGGTCTTAAACGGGGTTGGGTTTGATGACCAGGGCGCTGTCAGACCGGTTCCCACGCCATATCCCGGGTCCAATCTCTTTTCATTGGCATCGGGGGGCGCAATATTTGTCCGGGATCCGTTTCATCTCGTGGATGAACAACAACTGAACGGGACCGAGATTGTGCCGTTGGATGAACGGGATTGGACGCTGATTCTACCATTTCTCAAGGAAAACGAACGTCTGTTCGGGATTTCTATTGAAAATGATCTCCTCAAGGTGGAGGGGGAGCAAAAAAGTCCTCTCGAGGTTTATCGAAAGGTAAGACCCAAACAGGTGGATTATGTGGAGCAGGACGGCCTGGAAGAGTGGGACGTGGATAAAGGAGATATTTGATATGAAAAAAGTGGAAGCAATTATTAAACCTTTCAAATTAGATGATGTCAAAGATGCCGTGCTCAAGTTGGGGGTAAGCGGGATTACCATCACAGAGGTCAAAGGCTTCGGGAGGCAAAAGGGACACAAGGAGATCTATCGGGGGGCTGAATACGTGGTGGATTTCCTGCCCAAGATTAAGTTGGAGGTGGTGGTAGCCACGGATATTGCGCCTCGTGTTGTTGAGGTGATCAAAGAGCATGCTCACACCGGTGAGATAGGAGACGGAAAAATATTTGTTATGCCTGTGGAGAAGGCCGTCCGTATCCGTACCGGTGAGGAGGACCGAGACGCCATCTGATATCTCGAAAAAGATGCAAAATGGGGCAAGAGGGTTCTTGAATTCAAGGAAATCCCTCACCAGGACCTATCTGACCCGAGGTTCCGGGCTTGAAGCGGCCCATGCATATTCTAATCTAATGGATCGCTTTGTACGTGCCCTCTTCTTTGAGGCCGGTTTCATAGAACGGAAAAAAGAATCCGGGCAAGAGCCCCTGGCAGTGGTGGCGTTGGGGGGATATGGAAGGCGAGATCTCTGTTTTCATTCCGATGTTGATCTCTTAGTTATTCATCAGGGCCGGCTCTCGGCAGAGATGAACGAGATCATTCCACGTGCGATTTACCCTCTCTGGGATGCCAAATTAGAAGTGGGACATTCCATCCTGACTGTTCCTGAATCCATCCGTTTGGCCCTTAACGATTTCAAGGTGCTCACCGCCCTGATTGACAGCCGGTTTCTGTTGGGTTCTCGATCATTCTACCGGCTTTTCAGAGAGGCCTTCTGGTCGCGTATTTACCGGGAAAAATCCTCTTTATTAGAGAGATTCCTGATTTATCAGCAGGAACGGGAGGACAAATACCATAGCGAAGTCTACTTTGTGGAACCTGATATCAAAGATGGGTTGGGAGGACTCAGGGACCTGCATTTCATGGCCTGGATGGCCCGGGTATATTTCAGGTGCAAACGATTCAGCGAAATAAGACGTTTTGCGGTTTTTTCCCATTTTGAATTCAGTAAATTGGCCCATTCCAGGAGCTTTCTCTTAAAGGTGAGAAATCATCTTCACCTCTTGGCCGACCGGAAAGAAGACCAGATGTTGCTTGCCTCCCAGAAACAGATATCCCAGGATCTCGGTTATAAGGATGGCCCTCATATTGAGGGGCCTGCCAAACTTATGAGAGACCTCTACCTCCACATGAACAGAATACGATATGGTCATGATGAATTCAAGGTAAAGGCCCTGGACCTGATATATCCTCTTCCCCCGGAATCTGGCCAGGATCAAATCACCCCGGAATTTCAGGTGATAAAGGGGAATGTGGTCCTGAAGGAGGGGACACTCTCGGAAAAAGACCCTTCAGTGATTTTAAGGGCCTTGAAAGAGGCCAACGAGAGGGGCCTTTTCTTGGGTTCAGGGTTTATCTGGGAGGCAAAAGGGATTATTGCCACGAAAGGGAAGGACCTGCTCAAGTCCTTAGGTGCGAAGGAACTGTTTTTGAAGATCATATTAGAGCCAGAGAATCCTAAGATCATCAGGCTCATGCTTGAGATGGGATTGCTTACCCTCTTTATCCCTGAATTCAAACGGATCAGAAACCTGGCCGAGTTCGGGTTTTATCATGTCAGGACCGTGGATCTTCATTCGTTGAAGGCCTTAGACGTACTATATCGCATCTCCCGAGGGGCCTATGATGAGCAATGGCCCCTGTTTAAAGACGTTTTCAGAGGGCTGGAACACCCGGATTGGCTTTTCTTAGCAGCGCTTCTTCACGATATTGGAAAGGGGCATGGTAAAGATCATTCTAAGAAGGGGGCTGAACTTATCCCCGGGATATTGAATCGGTTCGGCATGGGGGCAAAAGCTGCGAGGGTCGTCTCATTCTTGATCGCACAACACTTATTCCTTGTCGATATTTCACAACGCAGGGATTTAGGCGATGAGAAGACCTCTGTTCAGGCGGCCCAGCTTATCCAGGATAAGGACGTGCTGAGGATGCTCTTTCTCCTGAGCGTGGCTGACAGCTTCTCAACCGGTCAGATGGCGCGAAGCGAGTGGAAGATCATGCTACTTACGGAACTCTTCATGAAGGTAATGCGGATCTTAGACAGGGGGACCCTTGCTTCGCACGATGCCACCAGTGAAATTGCGATCAAAAAGCGCGCTCTTGTAGAGATATTGACCCCGCGTTTTTCTGAAAATGAGATCCTTGAGCTGATCGATCAAGTATCGTCCAGGTATTTCCTGCGCAATACTTTGGACGATATGAGTCTCCACTTCCCTATGGCCTTGACTCTTGGGGCTAACAGGCATGCATGGCATCTTCAGAAATTACCCGATGCCCCGGTTACTCGAGTTATTCAGTGCACCTACGATAAACCAGGGCTTTTCAGCAAGATGGCGGGGGTCTTTGCATTGCACAATATGAAAATCCTGTCGGCCAATATTTTTACCCTGAAAAACGGTCTTGCATTTGACATCTACGAGGTAACAAACCCTTTAGATCCACTTCGTGAGGCAGAGAGCTGGGATAAGGCTCACAGGGATCTCAGTTCAGCCTTAGAAGAGCGGCTCCCCATGGATGAATTGATCCGGGAAAAGGAGAGCGCCGTCTATCCTGATGGATACAAGTTCCCAAGGGTCAAAAAGGTCAAAATCGATAATGATATCTCTGATTTCTTTACCGTTATAGAGATAACTTCCGGGACACGGATAGATCTTATTTATGATCTGGCCAAGAAAATGTTTTCCTTGGGGTTAGACATCAGGTTCGCCAGGATCAATAGTGATGAGGAGAAGATAACCGGCGCTTTTTATGTTAGGGATTTTGCAGGACAGAAGATTTATGGAGATGAGCAGATAGCGAAGATCAGAGATGAGATGTTGGGGGCGTTGGATTGATGATTGTTGGAGCGTAGCGGAAATCCCGCCTTCAACAGATTTAGGGCAGGGATATTGTTGATTGAAAATAGAAAATGTTCTTCATTACAATTTGACGCCAGGGCAAACAAGTTTTACCAGTGCGGCAATCAGTCATTTGTTCAGATTAAACCAACAAGTCAAGATAAATCGTATGTCAAGGGCAGCCCGAACTAAGGCTTATCTCCGGATTTCGGGCGCTCTATTCACGGAAAGCTAAACACCACAACTCAAAAATATCACATGGATTTTAGCCCACTGATATTCTTAACCTTTGTCAAGATATACTCAGTTCGAATTCATCCTTTTCGTCACCAATATCCATCGTCTTTTTCATCAGCTATTTCCTCGGTATCCAGGCTGAAACACTCCGGGCAACTGTCGTAGGATTCTCCTGCGAATCCGTGGCCGCACGACTGGCACTTCATGTTCTTCTTTTTCCCTCCGCTGATCTCGTCTTGGGCATCATCGCTAAGGAAAAAGTAGGCGCTGACCGGGTTGGCGATGTCCATCGGAGCAAACCCTCCCTCAGCCCCGGGCTTGTTCAACGCAAGCCAGGCAGCACATCTCTCCCGGCCGAGGCTATGCTTGGCTTCGGCAAGGGCCTTGGCCAACTCTTTCCGCCTATCGAGTATTGTTAGCAGATCGAGTTTCGGATAATGGGGGCTGTGGGCCTTCAGTTCCATGGCCAACTCCATGGCCCTATCTTTGTGCCCCAGGCGGTATGCGCACAGGGCCTCCCAGAACATCCCCTTATAATAGGGGTTGCCCCATTTTTCCTGAAAAAAACGGCCCGCAACCGCTGCGCATTTCATGGCCCCGACAAAGTTTCCTGTCGAATACTCGATTTTTGTTAACCGGATCAGTGTCTTGTGCCTTGATCTGCTATCCCGTTCCTGGGCCTTTGCCGGCATGTCCATTTCGAGCATACAACTGGCGAGTTGATAGAGCGCCTTGACAAAGTTTTTCCGTTCCTGATGCCGTGACTCCTTCTCCTTTTCATCCATTCTGTCCCAGTTTGAGACGGCCCTTTCAAAAAGAGGAAGGGCCTTTTCCGTCTTACGCTCAATCTTCCTGTAGAGCATCCCCTGCCGGTAGAAATTGGTCACCCCTTCCGGCCGGAGTTCCTGGGACTTTCTGAAATGCCGGTGCGCCAGTTCGATCCGGTCAGCACGGGCCCGGCCCCTTAAAAAGATCTCCCGGTTGGTTGCCGCAAAGAGAGAATTGTACGCGCTGAATGCGAGAGAACTGTGATACATAAAAATGCCGGGCTCCTTTTGAACACACAACGAAAGCTCTTTAATGGCCTCGTCAAACCGTTTCAAATGGCCAAGGGCAAAGGCAACCTTCGAACGTAGTCTAACATCCAGACCGTACTCGATCAGTTCCGGCTGTTTTTCTTCCACGGGATAGAATATGGACACCGCGTCTTCCCATTTCTTTTCACGGATTAGCTCTTCAATCTCGGAAAGAAGGCGTTTGAGACTTCTTTCAGCCGCCTCGTGATTCACAGGCACAAGATCGTCTAAAGAAAGAAACTCGTCTTCTATTATCTGCTCTTTGAATGTGCCTGAAACCGGTTTGGTCACAATGGCCTCTGATAATGCTTCCCGCAACTGTGCTGGCATGGCTCCCTCCTTCTGGATGCTGGATTCCTGTTTGTGTTTCTTGTGCCTTACGCCTTTCAAAATGAATGCCCGGCATTCGGGTTTATCAATAAGGGATTTCTCCCTCGTCATAATCTTCCCTCCGGCCGTTAGCCGGTTCTGATCCCACTACCACCTGATAAGGACATTCCTCTTCTGGGCTCAATACTTCCGGGGCGTATCTGGCCCTGGCCTCCTCGGCGGTCAGTCCCAGAAAGTCCGCCTCCCTGAAGGGCACTTCCCCATCGTCGTAGTCAAAGCGGGTGAATGTAAAAAGCGTTCCCTTCGCACCGTCGGAATAGAGGACAAAGACAACCGCATCCGGGTCACTGGGCATGTGTTGATCGAGCAAACCTGAAATCCGTGCACTCTCGATTGTTGAAGTCATGATCGTTTCTCCTTTCATTGCCTGCTGTTATGTTGTTACGGCTTTAAAGGAGAAATGTTCAAAAAATGTTTGTTAAAGTGGAAAAATGTTGTGGCGAAGAAATGGTCTTGAATGGTGGAGAAGTTTTTAGAATAGTTAATTTTGACAGGATACCAGGATAAGGCAGGATTAGAATAGAGGCAGAAAATCTGTCAAAGCGTATCAGGCTGAAGGCGACTAAGAACATATCTCAAATCATCAATCTCCAACCGTTTCTCTCGCAGAGCCCGCAGAGTCCACAGAGATTTTGTCTCAATCTTTACCCCGTTGAATGCCGTTGTCTTTTCTATTCAACCGGGGCCCTCGAATCGGGGCAGTCATTCCAACTCATGGCGTTTGGAACCCAGGCTGACCAAGCCAAAGTCTCAATCCCCTCTAATCGGGGCAC